>NZ_JAUBUG010000016.1:32142-94503 GCF_036705345.1 Microcoleus sp. B3-D2 | reverse complement strand
TTTGCCAATGGCTTTTACCCCCTTTAATGTAATCATTCTGCAGGGCATAGTAATCAATCCAAATCTACTCTCGTCCTTACACCATATCCTTACCGACTTGGACTTTCCGAAATATTTCATCATTACTTTGATGAGCTCACCTAGTTTTTTTTTGAAGCTTGCCTGCACCTCTTCGTTCGCTTTGTCATTTTGGGGTCTTGGGACTTTCAGGTCAGCTTTCAATTTATAATGAACTAGGTCATGTACCACTTTATAGCTCACTTTAATTCCGCATTCTTTTTCTAGCCAGAGCTGTAATTTGCCCTAACTTGTTTCTCCCTGTGGTTCTTGCAGTTTTTTGATTAATTTTTCTCTCACTTCGCGTGGAATATGTGGAGTCTTTCCGGGAGCTTTTTTTATGCTAAGTAATGAGCGTAATTCCACCTTGTTTGTAAGCTCTTAACCAACGATATATTGTTGATTCGTCTCGTTTCAACATCGTGGCTAATTCTGCTCTTTTTTGGATTTTTTTGGTGGCCAGCCAGTATAATACCAGTAATTTTTCTTTATTTACGGCGGTCGCACTCCGTTCGAGTCGATGCTCTAGTTCCTCAACCGTTTCCTGGATTTGTACCTGAAGTTTGTTCGCCATATTGGATTTCCTCTACTTTTACCCTATATTTTAGTGTACCTTCATAGTGAATTGGTATACCTAAATTCTTGAGTGAATTATGTTTAATGTTTCATCAACTGATTTTTTTCTGCTTCATCAGCTTTTTTGAAATCAGTGTTTTCTCAATAAAGATGGTTTTTCAAACTTGTTTAATTATTAAGTGGTCCTAAGCTTTCCCTCATTTCTCTCTTCGTCTTTCACCGTTAGAGCCTCCTAGGTTCAAATCGTTTCCTGGTCTGCCATAACAGGTAATTTATCTGCGGTTGAGTTGAGTACCGCTAGGTCTTAGCGGGACTTAGACAAAAACTGAAGCCAAAATAGCTTCAAACCCAAAGAGAGCAAGAGTTTTAGATCGAAGGGGCATAAATCTAGTTATACCAAAGGTTTCAGGCATTTTTAGGCGATCGACCTCTTTCCATTACCAGCGAGGGGTTTGGGTTTTTAAAGCGGCTCGAAAATGTTTAAGTCCCATTAGGGAAGACGATCGTAAAACTATACTGTAAAAAATCCTGGAATCACCCGTAAAAAATGTTGCCAAAGTTCTTGAGCAAAGTGCAAATTTATACTTGTTGCCTAACAGTCTTGGTGTTGGGCGGCTGCCAGCAGCAGCTACAGACAACCTTGCAGCAACAGCGCAGCAAACAGGGAATGGCAGTTTCAGCTCACCCTCTGGCGAGCGCTGCGGGGCTGGCCCTGCTGCAACAGGGAGGCAATGCAGTGGATGCGGCTGCTGCTACGGCTTTGGCGATTTCGGTGGTGGAGCCTTTTTCGGCGGGTATCGGCGGCGGGGGTTTTTTGCTGCTGCGGCGGGCGGAAACGGGGACTGTGCAAGCGCTGGATTTCCGGGAACGAGCTCCGAAACGTGCGGCGCGGGATATGTACCTCGACAAGCAAGGCAAGGTGCGCCAAAGGGCAAGTCTGGACGGGCATTTGGCGGCGGGTATTCCGGGTACTGTTGCTGGACTTTACACGGTGCACCGCGAGTATGGTAAGTTGCCTTGGGCCCAGGTGGTGGCGCCGGCGATCGCCCTGGCTGAAAAAGGCTTTCCGGTAAGTTCGCGGTTTACCACGGCTACCGGGCGACGACAGGATGTGTTCAAAAAAAACCGGGCGGCGCGGGAGGTTTTTACTCGTGGTGGCATTT
Source organism: Microcoleus sp. B3-D2 (assembly GCF_036705345.1). Classification (NCBI taxonomy): domain Bacteria; kingdom Bacillati; phylum Cyanobacteriota; class Cyanophyceae; order Oscillatoriales; family Microcoleaceae; genus Microcoleus; species Microcoleus sp. B3-D2. The sequence goes on along the minus strand of NZ_JAUBUG010000016.1, from coordinate 92,707 downwards.
TATACCAGCCGGGTGAGCTTTTGGTGCAGCGGGATTTGGCGCTGACTTTGCGGCAGATTGCACAAAATCCGCAGAGTTTTTATACCGGGGACATTGCGCGGGCGATCGCCGCCGATATGGCTAAAAACGGCGGCCTTATCACTCTGGAAGATTTGAAAAACTATACGCCGATTTGGCGAAATCCGGTTTGCGGCAACTTTCGCACTTACGAAATTTGCGCGATGTCGCCCCCTTCTTCCGGCGGCGTTCATTTGTTGCAAATCTTAAATATTCTGGGAGATTCGGATCTCAAGAGGTTGGGGAGGCAAAGTCCAGATACTTTGCACTTGCTGGCGGAGAGCATGAGGATTGCTTATGCTGACCGGGCACAGTATTTGGGCGACCCGGATTTTGTGAGGGTACCGGTCAAAGCTCTGACTAGCAGCAATTATGGCAAATTGAGACGATCGCAAATCCAAATGTCAAAAGCCAGACCCTCCAGCGAGGTAAAGGCTGTTGACGCTGAAACTTTGAACCGTCTCCTGTGGGAGTCTCCCGAAACTACCCACCTAACAGTAGTTGACAAAGAGCGCAATGTAGTAAGCTTGACGTTTACGGTGAATGGCGGTTTTGGGGCTGGAGTCGTGGCCGCGGGTACGGGAATTTTGCTCAACAACGAGATGGATGATTTTGCAGCGGCGCCGGGAGTGCCGAATTTGTTTGGTTTGGTGGGCGGGGAGGCAAATTCGATCGCCCCGGGGAAAACTCCTTTATCCAGCATGACGCCGGTCATTGTGACAGAAAATGGCAAATTTCGCCTCGCAGCGGGAGCTCCCGGAGGCAGCACGATTATTACTACGGTGTTGCAAATAGTGCTGAACGTGTTGGTTTACGACATGAATGTCGGCGATGCTGTGTCTGCACCTCGGATACACCACCAGTGGCAGCCCGATCGCCTGATGGTGGAACGGGGAGGTTTTGAGGCTGCGACGCTTTCTCCGTTGCGGCGGCGGGGACACCAGATTGTCGAAGGTGACGGCTGGGGCAATGCCAATGCGATCGTCCTGACTACGGATGGTTGGTTGGAAGGGGCTGCCGACCGGCGCGGCGAAGGAGAAGCAAGGGGGTTTTAGTCAACAGTCAGTCGATTAGAGATTTTAGATTTCAGACGGGGGCGAGACTTCGGCGACTCAACGATTTTAGATTTACTCCAGAGATGAATCTGCGAGGTTGAACTAGGGTCAAAATTTTGATATCTCTACGACAGGATTGGGGGGCTGATATCCGTTTTTTGGGCGAGGTCATGAGTCATTAGTCATTAGTCATTAGTCATTTTGAATATCGCAAACGGTATTAAAACCTGGTTTCTTTTGTCTCCAGTGCGTAAGTCATGAAATTATTAGTCTGTGTACGTGTATTTTTGCCTCCCTATTTTTTCGCTGAGGTTTATAGGCGGACAAACTGCCAAGAACTACCCAACAAAATAACCACCAAAAGCGTAAATCCACTTATATGTAAAGTTATTGTAAAGATGCTAGACATTAATAGTTATATAATGTAAAAATGAAGTTGTGCAGAGAATCAGGTTTGTATCTTCCAGGAAAAATTTATGATAATTAGTCACAAAATTGCTGCCTTAACAGCTACCTTAACTACTGCTCTGAGTTTGTTGGCAGCACCAGCAATGGCATTTTCGGTAGGGGCCACTAATAACGCTGAGATTTTAAAAAATAATTTATTGGGGGCTAATACAGCCGGGTTGAGTAATTTCTCTGTTTCAACTACGGGTAATTCGGCTGCTTTTGGTACTTTCACTAATGACCCCTTCGGTTTGAAATCAGGTGTTGTTCTGAGCACTGGTAGAGTCGCCGATATACCGGGTCAGAATCGGAAAGATAACTTCACGACACAGGACAGCGATTTAAGCACGGACTTTGGTCCTAAGGGTGAAAAGGGGGATGTGACTCAGCTAAACCTCAGCTTTTTTGCTAATAGCACAGTTGAAAAGTTGTTCTTTCAATATGTATTTGCTTCTGAGGAGTTTCCTGAGTTCGGCGGTTCTAAATATAATGACGATTTTGAACTGCTGCTGAACGGCATTAATTTGGCAAAATTGAGCGACGGAAAAACAGTTACGATTAATAATCTTGTTCCAGATCCACATAATCGCTCTAAAGATCATCCCGACTATATTGACAACCCAAGTTTGACAGGTATTGCTGCTAACATCGTTAAGCTGGACGGTTTTACTAAAGTTTTAGGTTTTGAGGGTTTGCTCAAGAAAAATCAGACGAATGTTCTCAGTATCCGCATTAAAGATGTGGGCGATGGGAAGTTAGATTCTGCTGTATTTATTAAAGGCGGTTCTGTGGGGACGGTTCAACCTGAGCCGGTTCCCGAACCGATGACTGTGGGAGGTTTGATGGCGGGAGGCGCTATGCTGGCTGCTGGACGAAAGTTACGCAATCGCCGTGTCGGAAGTAATTAATAACGGAAGGAAGTTCGGCAACGGATTATGTAACGGATGTAACGGATAAAAGGAAGAAGGAAGAAGGGAAGAAGGAAGAAGAAAGTTCGGCAACGGATTATGTAACGGATGTCAGGAAGAAGGAAGAACGAAGAAGGAAGAAGGGAAGAAGGAAGAAGGAATAAACATAACAGGAACCATTTTGGCGGTTGCTGTAATATGAATCTCGATTAGCCGTGTTGGAGACAGAAACGGGGTTTGATGAATGAAAAGACCTCGTTGCAGTTATTGAACCGGGTAAAAAAACTCGGTTTGTGCGATCGCGATCGCGTAATATCATGTCAAGTAATTTAACCATTATGGGTACGCAGCGAGGAATGCAAGTCCTCATACAATTCTGACGACGAACGCCCTCACTACGAACCAATTTTATTGCGGTTGTTCTAGCGGACAGAATATAAGTTTTTATCCCAAATTCGCGAAGGGCAAATTTTTTTGTATTTGGAGTTGCAGCAAATATTTTGGGTAAAACCCGCGTCTACAACCACAGACTTAAAAACTAAATAATTTAGCTATGAACAGTACCGTCGGGTAAGATTGTACCTGTTAATGTAGTCCGGGTAAGTTTGACCATAACTCGATCGCCGTAACCGATTTTCGCTCCTGTTAAGTCAGCACCGCTCAAGTCAGCACCGCTCAAATCGGCTCCGATTAAGTTGCTTTCTCTCAAGTTGGCATTGATCAAACAAGCTCCTAACAAATTGGCCCTGAACAAGTTTGCTTGGTGCAAATTCGCGCCTGTGAGATTGACGTTGTGTAGAAAAGCATCACTTAAGTCGGCTTCACTCAGGTTTGCATTGCTCAAGTTTCTTCCTGAAAAATCCTTTTCTTTTAAGGAAGCTCCTTTGAAGTTGGAACCGCTCAAATCGGGAGCTTGCGGCCCAGCTTGGCGGTAAGACGGAGATGACTGAGATGGCGGCGGCTGCGATTGGTAGCGGGACGCCTCTGAATAGGGCCCTGCAGGGTTTCCCCCATAGTTTCCCGCATAATTTCCAGCATATTTTCCTGAAGAGGGTTCAGAAGAGTAGCGGGGTTCTTTTGGGTTGGCCGATGGTGGCTGGGTGTTTTGGTGCTGGGTGTTGGGATACTGACTATTTCTGTACTGATTGTTTTGGTACTGAGTGTTTTGGTACTGAGTGTTTTGGTACTGAGTATTGGGTTGCTGAGTGTTTTGGTACTGAGTATTGGGTTGCTGAGTATTGGGTTGCTGAGTATTGGGTTGCTGAGTATTGGGTTGCTGGGTATTTTGTTGCTGAGTATTTTGTTGCTGGGTATTTTGTTGCTGCGTGTTTCTGTACTGAGTATTTTGTTGCTGGGTATTTTGTTGCTGAGTATTTCTGTACTGGGTATTTTGTTGCTGGGTAGTTTGTTGCTGAGTGTTTCTGTACTGAGTATTTTGTTGCTGGGTGTTTTGTTGCTGAGTGTTTCTGTACTGAGCGTTTTGTTGCTGGGTGTTTTGGTGCTGGGTGTGTTTTTGCTGGGTGTTTTGGTACTGGGTGTGTTTGTGCTGAGTATGTTTTTGCTGAACGTTCTGATTCTGACCTCTTGGTTGAATCGATCGCAATTTTTCGCGAGCTTGATTAATTTCCTTAATCTTTTCTTCAGCTTTCTGTAGTAGTCTGGGATTGTCTTTGGGGATGCGATCGGGGTGCCAAATGAACGCTAAATCCTTGTAGGCTTGGCTAATTTCTTCTCTGGAAGCTCCCGGCAACAGTCCCAGCACTTTATAGTATTGGTCGAGGTCGTTCATTGTACCACCTTTCGCTTTAAGAAATTAGGAATTAAAAATTAAGATCGGAGCAAAAGCCGTTCTCAAAGCTTGCTTGTCCGATCGTACATTAGATGAACAATAACTCAGCTAAGCCGCTGCTGGCAAAAATTCTCGAATTCGCTGCAAATATGTTGCGGCATCCTCCAGCATCGGAAAGTGAGCCGTATTCGGAATTATAACAAATTCTACTTTTTTGCTGAGGGAGGCTGCTTGCTCTCCCATGACGGCGGGGATAATTTGGTCGAATTCTCCGGCCACAAGCAGTGTGGGAACACTCAGCCGCGCAAATTCTTGGGGCATTTCCTCGGCTGCTCTTTTGCTGACGGCCGTCACCATTGTACCTATAGCAGCTTGCTCGTCTGCCATTAAAAAATCCTTGAGAAACGCCAGACTGACCTCTGTGGGCAGGGAACGGCGCAAAAACCGGGCCATAAATAGCCGCTCGGCAAAGGGGATCGATGCCAACCAAGACGGTCTAAATTTTACCACATAGCCACCGAATTTGTGAAAAGTTGTAAAAGATTTTTCGTCGTATTCAAAAATCCCGCTGCAAGTGAGAATTGCTTTTTCTACTTTTTCGGGGTAAAGGTTGAGAAATAAAGTAGCAATTGATGCACCTGTGGAGTGAGCATTGAGAAAGACGCGGCTTAAATTCAGAGATTCTAATAATTCCGCTAAGTCGCGGGCATAGGTTTCGAGTTCGTAGCTGGACTCAGGAGGCTCTTTTGGCAGAGGCGATCGACCAAAACCTCTCATATCGTAAAGCAAACAATCAAAATCATCAGCAATAGCCCGGGCCGTGCTTTCCCAGTAGCGCGCTGAACCCGCCCAGCCGTGCAGAAATACCATCACTGGTTTCCCGCTAGGTTGGGCCGTGTTATCTGCTGTTATCCACTCGTAATAATGTTCTACACCGCGAATTGAAATGAAAGACATGATATTGATTTGGGATGCTTAGATTTTAGATTTTAGATTTTAACTCATAATTGTTCAGTAAATGCCCAAATTCCCGACTTCTTAAAAAAAAGTCAGGAATCTCAAGACTATATCCATCAAAAAACTCTGCGTTAACCTGCGTCAATCCGCCCACATTTGCGGTCAAAAATCACCCCCATAAAAACTAATCATAGATATTAAGCAGCAGAAGCAGCCAGCCAAAATAAACCATCTACCAAAAGCGTGCTTAACACAGCTCCGCTGAAAGCGCGCCAGTGCAGTTCTCGATCGCGCAAACTCAGCAAACCGACTGTTAGCAGCACAGCGATTAAAACTAGAGCACAGCCTATGCCCCAAGGAGTTTCAATTTGACCTATCGCACTTTGAAAAATCGGCATTGCTAATTCCGGTTCCGCCTGCATCACTTGCCGCCAGTAGGGCATCAACCCTGTTAAGTAAAAATATAAATCAGTAATGGCAGTACCGAATAGCGAACCCAAGTAAAAATAGCCACCAACTTTTCCCCAAGATTTGCCCAAGCACCAAATAGCAAAAGGCAAGCCAATTGATTCTATAGGTAGATGTAAAATTGGTTCCCATCTAAACCAGCCCCAATAGATAGAACCTGCGAGCCAACATCCGGCAAATCCTAATAATAAATCTCCCCAAAGTTGGGTTTTGGGGCGGAAAATTAGAATTAAACTCAGAACGAACCAGGGGATAGTTGATAGCAAACTGATGGTTGGATATAAACGCACTAACGGTGCTTGCACGAAGACTGGAATTGAGACTAAAAATGCTGAGGCACCAAATATCAGCCACTGTTTGATGGTGTTTGTTGTGCTGGAAGTGACAGAATTGTCGAGGCGGGCGATGGTGGCAATAGGTGCGATCGCTGATGATACTAAATTAAGATTAAACAACTGATTGGACTCCGTATAGTTTCAATAGGTGGACTAAAAATTTTGCTGCGGTTGTGGGTGCGACAGTCTCAATCCCGGCGGCGGTTTGGCTGACGTGCCAGCCTTTTGCCGTTTGGGGAGCTCGCCATAAATCCAAATGTTCGATCGCCGGATCTGCATAAAAGCTTTCTCCACCGCCACCGAGAATTGCTGAACTCCAGTGCGTAAAGCGATCGTGGCTGATTCGGTGGATGGGAAAATTGCCCACCAGAGGTACTCCCCAACCGTCTAAGGCAAAAAAAGCCCCGACTTTGCCGCCGAGTTGCTGCCACATCCAAGCCGCCCCGATCGCCCCGGCTACTCCTGCCGAAAAGCTGACAAATACTAGACTTTCTCCTCCTAACTCTTCCCTGCACAAAAAGTGGAATATGTCAAGAGCTGAAAAAGGCGGATATTTATGAGCGGGAAAAATCTTGACACGATCGACTATTTGCTGGTTTTGGCGATCGGCTGCCAGTCCCCAAAGCCCCGAAAGTCCCGCCAGGAAACAGTCGGTTAGCTTTGGTTCGTGGACTCCGGGGCAAATTACCAGTCTCATAGTTCGTCAAGAAAGTTAATATAGTTCGCAACATAACTTTATCATATACCTACTCTATCATATACTACCCCAGGGGATAGGGTGTTAAACTTATAATAGAGTCAAGTTTGAAGAGTATCCCCCCAAGTTAAAAGCTGGGAACGCTCCAAACCGCATTAATCTGAGCCAAAGTGAGGGAGTCTTAAGAAAACATGAAACTTATCCCCCCCCGCCCCATCTCCTGTCAAGCTTAGCAAAGGCTGATTCTAGTTTTAAGCAGTTCTGTATTTAGATTTAACTTTTCCGGCGTCGAAGCCGACCCCACAAAAGCTTAAACAAACAGGACTGTGAAAATTAGAGGCCTGCCAGCATAGCTGCTACGAATTTGGGGTCACGGTCAAAAAACCCACTTAGGACTGATGCTCATCAATCCGGTTTCTAGGATAAATAAGAGGTTTAACCGGGAAGTATGGGCGCAGAAACCGGGAATCAGCCCCGCGCACGTCACTCGTGCGATCGCAAAAAATGAAAAATCTCCCATTCACCCTTCATCCTGCCTGGATCTCTTAGAATAAATAAAATTGAGGAATACAAAGTGGTTGCTTCTCCAGAAAAAATCGATTTCAAAACATCTGCAGCACCCGCAAGTAACGATCGCGTTGCTGTATTGCTGATGGGTTACGGCGAAGTCGAAAGCTACGACGATTTTGCCAACTACAACGAACAAGCTTTAAACTTACTGACGGCAAAGTTTGCGCCAGTACCGCTTTGGATTTATCCGCCGCTGGCGAAGATTTTAGCAATCTTTGACTTGCACGAGTGGAGTCACCAACACGGTCAATTCGTTTCGCCGCACAATGCAATTTTTGAACAGCAGCGCGCTGGGATTGAAAAGAATTTACAGGAGAAATGGGGCGATAAAGTAAAAGTGTTCAAAGCTTTTAACTTTTGCGCGCCGTTTTTGCCGGAACAAGTAATTCCTCAAATTCAAGCAGAAGGATTTGACAAAATTCTGATTTATCCGCTGTTGGTAGTTGATTCTGTTTTCACCAGTGGCATTGCTGTGGAACAGGTGAATAAAGCTTTAGCACAAACCTTTGATGGTAAGGAACATTGGGTAAAAGGACAGCGCTACATTCCTTCTTTTTACGATGAACCGGCTTACATCCAGCTAATGGCGGATTTGGTGGAAGAGGAAATTAAGAACGATTTAGCTGTAGCGCATTTGCCTTCTCAGATTGGGATTGTGCTGATGAATCACGGTTGTCCGCACAAGGCGAAGGGCTTTACTTCGGGTATTGTGGAAAGTCAAGCTTTGTACGATCGCGTGCGGGAACGTTTGATGCACCGCTATCCTTTGATTTCGGTGGGTTGGCTGAATCACGACACGCCGCTGATTGAATGGACACAGCCGGATGCGACGTTAGCTGCGAAGAATTTGATTGATTTGGGTGCAACTGCGATCGTCTTTATGCCGATCGGATTTGCCACAGAAAATCACGAAACATTGTTAGATGTAGACCACATTATTGAGTCTTTGCAGAAACAGCGTCAAGGAGTTACTTACCGCAAATTGCCTTGCGTTAACGACCATCCAGAGTTTCTGAAAATGGCCGCTGAGTGGGCAAATCCGCAGATTGAAGCGTTGTTGAGTGAAACGGCGGTTGCTGTTAATCCGAGTTTGGCTTCGGCGCAGCGCGAGCACGCGCATTCTCATGAAGGGCACGGTCATTCTCATGGGGATCACGGGCATTCTCATGGTGATCACGGGCATTCTCATGGCGGGCACGGGCATTCTCATGGCGGGCACGGGCACAGTCATTAATTAATTGAGTTAAAAAGTCGATAGCCCTTTGCTTTTTTTAGAGAAAGGGCTATTTTTTGGCTTATTTATGGTACTGTAAAACTTAAAAATGACAGCCACAATCTTGGGTAAAAAAATGGGAAAAATCTCAGTGACGTAATAGATCGCTGGAAATCGCTAATAACCCGCAACTTTGCTTCTTATACAAAATACAGATTAGAGATTAGACTAAAATAAAAATTATTTTCCCGTACATTTCTGGTCTCATATCAAATCTGCGCTTCATCGGAATAGTAAAGTGGCAACCAAATATAAGCGTAATTTTCAGTTTTTTGACTTACAGTGAACTGTTAACAATCATGAGGAGTGCAACCGGAATCGATATAATCTCTCTATTTGGCACTCAATACTTTAAGATTTTGAGCTGCATCGTTTAGTAGTTGAGTACCTACCTTAGTTTGATTAATGCCGCTAGCAGTTTGTTTAGCTCCAGAATTGATAGTATTCATTGCTTCAACTACTTGTTGGACGGCTAATGCTTGTTGCATGGCATTGAGAGAAATTTGTTGAGTCTTCAAAACGATATCGTTGATAGAAGCGAGAGTCATTTGTTGATTCTTCAAAACGCTATTGTTGATAGCCGCGATCGTCATCTCCTGATTTTTCAAAACGATATCATTGATCGACTGTGTTACCTGTTTAAAAGCTTGGGCTGTATCTTGAGAAAGTTTGATACCTTCTTTGACTGTTTTCGTGCCTTCATCTGTAGCAATGACTGTGGAATTGATCGCGTTCTGGATATCAGTAATGATGGTATTAATTTTCTCGGCTGATTTTTTACTCTGATCTGCCAGTCGGCGAATTTCATTAGCTACAACTCTAAATCCTTTACCGTGTTCTCCAGCCCGAACAGCTTCGACTGAGGCATTCAAAGCTAACATATTCGTCTGAGTAGCTAAATCTGTTACACTGCCTGTAATGCTGCCAATCTGAGTAGTCTGCTCGCTCAATCGCATAATCTGTGCGGCGATCGTCGCCACTTTTTCTCTTAACTCAGACATTCCTTCTAGAGATTTCTCCACTACCTTATTGCCATCTTCCGCCTGGTTTAAAACTTGACGTGCGCCTGTGGCTCCTTCCTCCGCCTGGTGTAAAACTTGACGTGCGCCTGTGGCTCCTTCCTCCGCTAGGTTTAAAACTTGACGTGCATTATCCAGTGCTGATTCTGCTTGCTCTGCTGATTGGCGCGATGATGCTCCCAATTCATCCATTGTGGAAGTAGTTTCATTCACCGCCGTTGCTTGCTGATTGACGATCCGTTCTTGCTGCTCAACTGTAGCGGCAATTTGGCTGGAAGAACTGACAATCATATTGACAATGCTTTTGAGGGCTTTGTCGATGGGCTTGGCGATCGTAATGCTCAAGAATATTCCCAAAATAATCGCTGTCACCGGACCTAGAATCATACCCACAAGAACCCAGAATCCAGTCTGATTTATATCCTGATCGGCTGATTTTTTAGCTTTGTCGGCAATGTCTTCATTGATTGCTATAACTGATAGAATTGAATCTGTAGCTGTATTAAATAAAGGCTCCTCTGTGCTTGAGGCAAACTCATCCATCCTGCTACGGAGTTCCAGTGCTGTTTTAACTGCTGCTATCTCTGGTGAATTTCCCTTCCCCTGACTGATTAGCTCAACCTGCCTTTTCCAGGGATTGCGGATACCTATTTGGTTATAGTCTTGCTCGATATTCAGCAATTTTTCATGGGATTTCTTCCAAGCATCCCAGTCTTGCTGAAATTTTTTGTATTTTCTGTCTTCTTCTGGGGTACGTGGAGTCCCTTCGTATTCTTGAAAGCCTTTGTTGATTTGTTTCCAGGCATTTTGGATTCTAGTTAATGCTGCTTGCCTTTCTGCCTTAGTCATGTCCGGATCGAAGAGTAATCGCTCTGATGACTCAATTTGGGTCTGTCCTTCGTTAATTTTCCACAATCCAGTCACACTTGGCAGGCTATTATCACTGAGGGTATTGATGTGTACACTTAGCCTGGAAACCCCGTTCCACCCTACCCCAGCAAACACGAAGACGATCAACCCCATTAATAAAAAAGCGCTGATTAGTTTTGTTTGTAAGTTCATGTTGCGAAACATAGTTGTTCTCCTGGCTGTGGCTGGCTATAGCTGAAATAAATTATAAGCTTAAGCACAATGATCGTATTAATGTCCATAATTTAAGCTGTTGTGCATTTAAATCAATTATTTCGATTCGTTGTCAAGATTGAGGTCTAAGCGTTTGGCATTTTGCTCATGCCCTGTTTAAATGCTTAACAGCTTATAGCCTTTCTCAGTAACATGAGGTGCTTATAGGGCATAGGGCATAGGGCATAGGGCATAGGGCATAGGCATAAGACTCGCCCCCATACCTCACTTTCTTGAGAACCGCTATATCTCCTATATCTCCATTGTTAGTCATAAACTACGAACCCCACTGACTGCCATTCACGCTGACATCCCACACCTTAAACTTACCCGTTCAGCTACAGCAAGAAGCTGAAAAATTGGCGACACTCCAAGGCATTTCCCTCGATCAGTTTATTCTCTGGGCTGTAGCCGAAAAATTCGCTACTCTCAAGCAGCGGAAGGACGATCGCGCTTTTCCTGAAATCACCTATGTGCGGGGCGCTAGCGGCGAACTCGTCCCCGTTTTGCGCGGCACTCGCTTGCGGTTGCAAACAGTAGTAGTTGCATCTCAGAAATGGGGTTTTTCGCCAAACCAAATTGCCACTGAGTATGATTTAAGTGAAGCTCAAGTGAACGATGTTCTCGCTTTTTATGCAGCCCACTCTCAGGAAATAGATGCCTCTATTGACGCTGAGAAAATTATCGAACCGGTAACTCGTTGGCGGTATTCCATTGAGGAGTTGGTTGAGGCGATCGCGCCTGAGAATCTTCATAATGAGATTGACAGTGGAGTTGCTATGGGGAACGAAGTTTGGTGACATAAATAATCAAATCCCTCTTCGCGACATTACTTTATACTTCTTGTAAAATGCGACTATTCAAACGCTCATATTCATCCTCTAAAAGCCACATTTTAGCAGCTTCGTAATTGTCACTATAAAAAATAATTTTATAATTTTGTGCCGGGTTATGGATGCAAAACTTACCTGATTTTTCCTTAACTAACATCAGGATATAAGGAGGAGATATCAGAGTATCAGCCCAGATTTCCGCAAACTCCCACTCACTCTCTTGCTCTGATTCTTGACTGATTTTAGTAGCTTGTACGGGGTCTTGTGCGAGGTATGACATGATATTTACCTGTGGTTTTCTTAATCTTTATTTCACCGTAGTTTAGTGGTATCCGAGTACCGTCTGCTTTCAGTATATAACCAATTTGTTCTGAAAAGTACAATCCATAGCGTTCATAATTATCCTCTGGATCGTCCGCTCCTGTGCGTTCGCCTCTTGTCTTGATTTCTGCGGCGACTCTTTCCATTGTTTCTCTATCATTAAAGAGATGGACAATTCCTTCGCTTTCAAGTTCGCTTTCTGCTTTTTGGGTTCCGGGGAGATGTTTGTCAATGAGACTGCTTCGGGTTTCTAGAGTAACTTCACGGTCAATTCCACTCATACATGGCAAGCCTGTAGCCAATAACACCGAATCCATCTTATTATATTGATGCCAAAAAAAGGAACCGGGTTTTTTGCCCGGTTCAAAGGCTGTAACCAAGTATTCTCGCAAAAACCCGGTTGCTGACTACCCGTGCGTCCAGGACTATAGATAAACCTGCCCCGGCTATACGAATTGAATTGCGATCGCCCCAACCAACTTATCAATCTCCGCCTCAGTTGTAAAATAGTGAACACAAGCCCGCACACAGTCAGGAGAAAGAATAGTCCGCACCATAATCCCCTGTTTCTCCAACACATCAACTAGCTTTTTGTGCGGCATCCCGTTAGTTAATCTAAACGAAACCAAACCCGCTTCCGGCGCAGATTTCCGCAAACATTCCACATCAGGAAGTTCTGACAAACGCTCCCAGAGATACTTACTCAAACGGCAGATTTCTGAATACCTTTCCTCGATCGTACCCCATTCATGTTGCAGGGCGATCGCACTCCGCAAACCCGCATACAAAGGATAAGCCGAAGTCGCAATTTCATAGCGCTGCGATCCCGACTTCCAGCCAAGGACTTTAGCATTAGCATCCGTCACAATTCCCCGCCAACCGATAAACACCGGATGCAAATCTGCCAAAGCTTCCGCACTCACATAAAGCCCCCCCAAACCTTCCGGGCCGCACCACCATTTGTGACCAGTAAAAGCATAAAAATCAACCCCCGATTCAATCAAATTTAAAGGCAAAACCCCCACCGATTGAGCCGCATCAACTAATACTCTAACTTTGTGCTTCTTTGCAGACAATTCCTCTTGTCTCCCCCCTTGAATCAGAGACAAATCCTCTTGCCCATCCCCTTGAATCAGGGACAAATCCTCTTGCCCATCCCCTTGAATCAGGGAAAACTCCTCTTGTCCCCCCCCTTGGCAAGGGGGGGTTAGGGGGGGTTCATGGCATACTTTCACAATCTCAGCCAGAGGCAAAACTTGCCCAGTATTCCACAAAATGTGACTGATAACCAACAAGCGAGTATTTGGCCGCAAACTATCAGCAATCACCGCCACCGGATCACCCTCATTCAAAGTTGCCGCCAACGGACAAACCGAAACCTCAATGTTGAAACGGCGCTGAAGTTCCATTACACTAGCTACAATGCCGGGGTGTTCGCAATCAGAAAGCAGCAAATGGTCGCCTGCTTTCCAGTCAATGCCCCACAGCGCAATATTGCAGCCGACGGTGACATCTTCAGTGAGGGCAATCGTTTCAGGAGGTACGGTCAATTCAGATGCGATCGCACGTCGCGTCAGCATCGCCTCCTGAACCACCCAACCCCCCACTTCCCCCGAAAACGGCCCGCCAAGTTGCACCCGTTTGTAAGCCTGATAAATCGCGTCTAAAGCAGGCTCAGGCAGCGGCCCTTGTCCGCCGTAGTTAAAATAAGCTTTATTGGTCAAAGCAGGGAATTGTTGCCGGTGATTGTCCTTTGTCATTTTTTCTGGGGAATTATTGATAGCGTTAATATTGAATAACTGATGGTGTGAACTTTCTATCCTTTGACTTTTGCCTCAAGCTAAATAATCAATCCCTGTATCCGTGTCCAAATTCGTATCGTGCTTTCCTTCTAATTATTCTATGCCTTGCGAATACTAAATGTTAATAACTGACAAACTGCTACTTTCCTATCAGCGATGCCATCTCCGAGCATTTTTAGACACCTGCGGAGACTGGAAACAACTAGACCCCCCCAGCGACTTTCTGCTGAAACTGATGCGCGACAGCGCCACATACCAGCAGCAAGCTTTGGAACACGAGACTTACCAACAACCATATTATCCTAGAGGGGATTGGGAAGCCGGCGCGGCCGCTACATTGAGTTTAATGCAGCAAGGGGTCGATCGCATTTACCGAGGAGTTCTCATCCAGGGCGAATTCGGCCAAACCAAAGCCGCAACAACTTCTATGGTAGGGATTGACAGTCAATATTTCCCCGAATTTGGCGAACTCCCCGAAACTCCCGTTCATCTTTCATCCTCCAATCTTCCCTCTTCAAACATTACCCTGATCGGCCGCCCCCATTTATTAATCAAACAGCCGGGAAAATCAAAATTTGGCGATTGGAGTTATATTACTGCGGATATTTGGCTTAGCAAGCGACCAAAACTAGAGTATCAAATTATCGCAGCTTTTCACGCCCAAGTTTTAGCTTCCGTGCAGGAAACAACGCCCGATACTGCGTGGCTGATGCTGCGAAAAAAAGGGCTGTGGTCGGTGAATCTAGACCAGCGAACTCCTGAGATGTTCGAGATTTTAGACAACTGCATTCAGATGATAGAAAATCGGGATAAACCAGAGGTGTTTATTTCCCGGCAAAAGTGCAATCTTTGCGGTTGGTATACTATCTGTCACGCCGAAGCCGAATCTATTAAACATCTTTCGTTATTACCGGGAGTTACTGCCAGCCGCTATGCTAGACTAAAAACTCTCGAAATTACTGATGTAGAAGCTCTCGCTAATGCTAGTTCCGAACTGCTTTCTGAGTATCCAGAATTCCCCGACCGAGTTGCCTTTGATGTAGTGCAGCAAGCTCAATCGCACTTGCTAAATCAACCGCTATTGCGGGAAGAAGGAAGAAGGAAGAAGGAAGAGGGAAGTTCGGCAACGGATTCTGTAACGGATGTAACGGATGTCAGGAAGAAGGAAGAAGGAAGAGGGAAGAAGGAAGAAGGAAGGCACGACACGGATTTTGACACGGATACAGGGATTAACGATCGAGAAGAAGGTAGAAGTGAGAATTCAGAAGAACTTAACTCATCTGAAATAGTACCAGATATTGTAGAAAATATCTTGAATGACATCGCCGTTGAGGAAGTAAAAATTAGAGAAAATAAACCTGCCACATCTTCTATACCTGCGCCAATTCTCCGCAAGAAACCAATTCCGTATTCCCAATCAGTCTTTTTGCCGATCGCCCCAATCGAACTCTACTTTGATATTGAAGCCGAACCCGAGTTAAACTTGGATTACCTCCACGGAGTCTTAGTTGTTGACCGATCCAACAATACGGAAAAATTCCACGGTTTTTTAGCAGAATCAGCAGCAGAGGAAGGTGCAATTTGGGAGCAATTCTTAGAATTAATGTGGGCTTATCCCATTGCTCCGATTTTTCACTTTTGCGACTACGAAGTCAAGACTTTTAAACGACTGGCTAAACTTTACAATACTCCAGCTTATTTGTGGAAACCCGTGCTGAAACGGTTTGTAGATATTCACAAACAAGTGACGCAAAAAGCGATTATGCCGGTGGAAAGTTACGCACTCAAACCAATTGCCCGCTGGCTGGGTTTTGACTGGCGAGATGCTAAGGCTAATGGCGCTCAGTGCGTCTGCTGGTACGAGGATTGGCTTAAAACCGGCGATCGATCGCTCTTGGAGGCGATCGTCCGCTACAATGAGGACGACTGTCGTGCTACTTATGTGGTTAAAGATTGGTTGACCAATTTTTTGCTGAATCATGAGCCGTGATTTGTAGATGTAATGAACCGCGAAGACGCGAAGGGCGCGAAGGAAGAAAGGGAAGAGGAAGATAGGTAATAATGTATTTATTGGTAAAATGCGAAAGCTAGGAAAAGCAACTATATTTATTGTCTGTTTTTTGATGGCAGCAACTGTTGCTATTTGGGTAAACCAGTCAGCCAAATCTTTCGCCGTTACGAAAATAGATTTTATCGGCAGAGCAATATTTCCTACAGGTTCTCCGTTTCAGGGGACGGAAATTGGCGGACTTTCGAGCATTACTTATGATGCCGAGAAACAAGTTTATTATGCCATTTCTGATGACCGCAGCAGCAAGGCTCCGGCGCGCTTCTATACTCTCAAAATTAACTTGCAATCGGGTAAACTGGAAAAAGAGCAAATTACTTTTACTGGTGTCACTACTTTATTAGATGAAAACGGCAAAGGTTTTCCTGAATTAAGTTTAGATCCCGAAGGGATAGCTTTTACTGGCAAGAGCGTGTTTGTTTCTTCTGAGGGAGATGTCGATCGCCAAATAAATCCTTTTATCAAAGAGTTCTCCCTGGATGGTAAGCTGCTGAAAACGCTGGCAATTCCTGAACTATTTTTGCCCGACGACAAGGGCACTAAAGGCATCCGCAACAATCTCGCTTTTGAAAGTTTAACTTTAACGCCCGATCGCAAATACCTATTCACCGCTACCGAAAACGCGTTGGTTCAAGATGGCGCCGTAGCTTCCCTGGAAACCGGGAGTCCGTGCCGGATTTTGCGCTACGATGCGGTGAGCGGCAATCCACAAGCATCGTTTCTCTACATCACCGAACCGCTACCCGCTGGTGCGAATCCTGTGGGAAAATTAACTAGCAACGGTTTAGTGGATTTGTTGGCGATCGACGATAAGCGCTTGCTGAGTTTAGAGCGTGCTTTCTCCCTGGAAACCGGCACAACTATCAGAATTTTTGAGATTTCTCTGGAAAAGGGCGATCGTATTGAAGCACTCCAAAGCCTCAAAAGCCGTCTCAGCGAGGTTTCTCCCGCTCAAAAACGCCTGCTGCTGGATTTGGAAACGCTGAAAATTCCCCTAGACAACATTGAGGGGTTGACATTTGGCCCCGTCTTGGCGGATGCTAGCAGAGGTCTGATTTTGGTGAGCGACAACAACTTCAGTCCCCTGCAAGAGACTCAGATTTTGGGCTTCCAAATAAAAGTTCAAAATACCTCTTGACAAAAGGTGAAGTGATAGGCATAATAGAAATTGTGCCTGAAAAAACGGCAAAACGAGGGACAGTAGTTCAATTGGTTAGAGCACCGCCCTGTCACGGCGGAAGTTGCGGGTTCGAGCCCCGTCTGTCCCGTTCAAAATAGAAAATGTTCAGATTGCTGAAAAAAGCTATCGCAATTTCTTATTGATTATAAATTAATGGGTAGTTGAACATTTTACTACTCAATAAATGGGTAGAGATACGGAAGTCTCTGGATATCATCTCAAATGAGGTGACATCTGGAGACTTTCCGTATGTCATCCGCTTACAGGGAGATATGCAGAAACTTTCTGTAGAATTTAGTTTTTATGCTGCTGATTCCTCGGTGGGACGCGACCAAGACCCTATCTGTTGGTCTTCAGAGTTAAGTTGGCATGAGATTCTTGGTGGGGCGTTACTTTGAGATGGGTGGTGCGATTGCAGCAGTAGTATCACTCTATCTCTATCATTGATCTTCATTCTCAACCCATTGTCTGTAAGTTGGTACGAGGAGACATAAGTACAGCGTTAACCACCAGAGATAGGCTAGTTGTGGTGTAAAGAATTGATTGTGAGTAAATAAGCCATGACAAATCTCATTTCTGAGATTAGAACCCATTCGTTCAACGAGTAAACCCTTGAGAGTAAAAATTATATTTTCATTCAAAACCTGCTTTAAATCAGGCAAATCGAGAACTTTATTGAGAGTGTAATCATCCTGAATCATGGCAGAAGTGAGATGGGACGTAATAAAGTCGTTTTGCTTCAAAATATGACGCAAGGAGTTTTCTAGCTGTGGAATTAATAGATGTGCCGCAATTACTGGATCTCCCTGTAAGCCAGCTAATAAACCTCTTGCATAAAGAGGTTCACGCCCTTTTGGAATAAATGGATTCTCAGCAACGACAAAAGATAAATCTTCCAAATGCACACTATGCTCAGAACAAATTTGATTGCAAGCAGGAACAATAAAATTTAGCGCATACCAGCACTGATAGAAAGTAGCGATTCTAAACATTGAATTCTCTAAACTATCTTCGCCATTTCCACTAATAGCTTTTGTTTTTCCCTCTTCATCTATAAAAGCTGTTGGAATTAAATTAAAACTTTTACCTGCTTTTCCTTCTGCCTGAATATCTGCCAGATCGCGAATTAGCTTGTATCCAAAGGCCAGAGAGTACAGGGCATCACGTAATGGCTTACCTCGCACAATATCTCTTGCTACTTTTTGCATTTCAGGGTCATCAAAATTCTCTGGTTGAGCAGTAGGAATAGTAACCATTTGAGACATTGATTCTCTCTGGTAATCAAGCATTTGTTTGTGTAAATCTTGTATGCGATCGGAGGTATCTTGTTTTTTTCCAAACGTATCTTCAATCTTTCTGAAGGCTGCGATTGCATTTTTAAGTCTCCCAGCAGCTACAATGTAGGAATTAGGCTCATTTCTAACTAATGCCTGTTGAGCATACCAAACCTCAACTTCTGCAAGATTGAATCTTGCATTACGTTCAGCCTCTTTATCATTAGCTATCTTGTACCAATCGCTTTCTATCTGGCGGTATGCTATCTTCTGAAAAAAAGCTTTATGGTAGTCTTGAAAGTTTTCTGCAAAAACTGCCTTTTGAGCGGCAACTGCTGCATACTTTGCTGCATAGATTGGAAGGTTGTTACTCTTAATAACACTGCGGCTTTTCCTTAAATACTCCTGAAGTACCTGCATTGCACTACCTGTTATAAACTCATTTTCTACAACTGCATAACGCTCTATAAGTTGCTCAATGTGAGAAATCACTATGCAGCGCATTTCTGTACTCTTCTTCCCATCAACTATAGGGGCTAATTGTGCTGCTCGCTGTAGCCTTTCATCGCAAGTTTTCTGATTTTCTGTGTTTTCAAGATTTTTAGCAGCTTGAAGATATGACTCTACAGCCACTTTAGCCATCTGAATAGGTCTACTCCTTTCTGGATCTCGTTTACAACAAATCCAGAGGATATCAGCTATTCTTGCCCGCATTTCGGGCTCAATTACCCTGACAACTAACTCCCTTAACAAAGCGAGTTGATCGTCAGATAAAACCCCTAACATAGTCTCTGGTAAAATAGTCTCTTCTAAAGTAGAGGTACTATTCAATCCAAAAGGCTCCATGAAAACAGAGGTAATTTCACTCAAAAATTTGAAAATTTCTTGCCCTAGCGTGTCACCAGATAATTGATAGGCTTTGGCTTTCGCTTGAAATTTATCGTAGTAATTCCAGCATTCATTAGGGTTTGCTCGGTCTAGTATCTCTGTCCATTGATACCTCTCAAAGTCTTCTGCATTCAACAATGGGACAGCCTTAAATTGTGACATAGCGTAGGTTGTCAGTTATTGATTAAAGTTAAAGATAATCTATCTAGCTTACCTTTTGTAGTGCATTGTAACATAAAATTTGAGTCCGCGTTCGCGAGCGCAGCGGACTGACCCAAGCCTTTGGTAGAGTTCCAAAAGTTATGTGCCGCCACTTATCTTGGTCGTTGTACCACCTGAGTTATCGGTGAGGGTGTAGTACAAGGTGATCCGTAAAGCCTCAAAGTTAAGCCAGCGTGAGGTTGTAGCCGATTCTCCACCCACCCCCATCAACGACTCCTAACATTTATCCCCCTTTCCTACAACTTTCCTCACAAGTTCCCCACAATCTTTGCCTATAATTAAATTTAAAGATCGACTCCCAGCAGCGCTCAAAGGTGCGAGGAAATAAAGGGTCGGGCTATCTGATATGTCAAAACCAGGACGATGGGCACGAGAATCGGAATCGCCACTAGCAGTCCCCATTTGCCAAACCTAAGTTTTTGACCGTCCGATTTGAACAGGAAAATTACAGCGACAATTCCCATAAGTATCCAGAGACCACCGAAGCCCATGAAGACTGTATAGCCTGCATCTTGCATTTTTTTTGACCTTT
This sequence comes from Microcoleus sp. B3-D2, assembly GCF_036705345.1. Lineage (NCBI taxonomy): Bacteria > Bacillati > Cyanobacteriota > Cyanophyceae > Oscillatoriales > Microcoleaceae > Microcoleus > Microcoleus sp. B3-D2. The sequence goes on along the minus strand of NZ_JAUBUG010000016.1, from coordinate 72,890 downwards.
AATAGTAGTCCACCTTTAATGTTAGTTGCAGTCTGTTTCTGCGGACATCTTCTGATAGGTCGATCGAACTTATTAAATATGACTCATTTTGAGTTGGGTTGGCAGCGGCCCTGACTTTCGCACTCGATCCGCTGAGTTCGATCGCTCATAATAGTTGCTAAATCCGGCCTTCCCGTCAGCTTCAACCGCCAGTCAGCCCAAATTCCGTACAGCCAATTGGCGATCGCCCCGATCACTGGTAACTTAGTAACTGCATAAATCCATCCCATCCCTAAAATCTCGTAGGTGCGACGAAAAACCTCCACATTTTTAACTGTCGTACCGTCGGGTAACAGCGCGTGAATCCGCCCCATCGCCGTTTCGTAGTCGATTCCGCCGTGGGCCTCCGGGTTGTAGCCATCATCCGCGATATCCACAAACGACACTAAACCTCGCCCCGCGTCGCGTTTTTTCAAGAAATTAACCTCCCGCACGCACAGAGGACATTCACCGTCGTACAGCAACTCAATCTGCCAAGCAGGCGCAGCAGACTCTGGTGAGGGCGCAACAGATTCGGAAAACTCGGTTTTAGCAGCAGACATAGGGAAAAATATTTTAATGTCGTCGATCGCACACAAACATTTTACAAGCATCAATAGTTATCAGGTGCGCCTTGGGTACTCCTAAAGCAGTTATTTGTGGTGTGAAAAATAGTCCCAAAGGTGAATCCAGTCTTGGCCACGCGCAAGCTAATATCATCAAGATGCCCTCTCCTGCCTTGCCGGAGACTTTCGCCCGATCGCTCGTTAGCTCCGCGATCCCAAGGAAAGCCCTCGAAGAGGATCGCCTATTATCAAGCAATTCGAGGCAAAGCACCTGCCAAGCACAACTGTTAATTCGGCAACAAAATATAATAAAATTTAAAGTCTTAAACATCCGCTATTCGCCCAATCAGCAAATCGCCCAATCTAAAAGCCAAAATCTACATGAATGTCAGAGTCCGTCTAGCCCCCAGTCCCACCGGAAACCTACACATCGGTACCGCCAGAACCGCCGTATTTAACTGGCTGTTTGCCCGCAACCAAGGCGGAAAATTCATCCTGCGGGTAGAAGACACAGACGTAGAACGTTCTAAAAGCGAATACACCGATAACATCCTCGAAGGACTCACCTGGCTGGGTATGAACTGGGACGAAGGCCCGAGTTTTCAGTCACAGCGTCTGGAAATATACCGCCAAGCAGTCCAAACCCTTCTAGACAATGGACTCGCCTACCGCTGCTACACCACGTCGGAAGAACTCGACGAAATGCGGGAAGCACAAAAAGCCAACAAACAAGCCCCCCGCTACGACAACCGGCACCGCAACTTGACAAGCAAACAGCGCGCAGCTTTTGAAGGCGAAGGGCGACAAGCTGTGATTCGGTTTATCATCGACGACGATCGCACAATTTCTTGGAACGACATGGTGCGCGACACCGTAACCTGGAAAGGTAGCGACCTCGGCGGCGATATGGTAATTGCCCGTGCATCCAGCGGCGGCGTTATCGGCCAACCACTCTACAACCTCGCCGTAGTTGTCGATGACATCGACATGGGCATCACCCACGTCATCCGCGGCGAAGATCACATCGGCAATACTCCGAAACAAATATTGCTCTACGAAGCTTTGGGCGCGACAATCCCAGAATTTGCCCACACGCCGCTGATTTTAAACTCCCAAGGGCAAAAGCTTTCTAAACGCGACGGCGTAACCTCGATTTCTGACTTCAAAGATATGGGCTACCTGCCCGAAGCTTTAGTTAATTACATGACTTTGCTCGGCTGGACGCCGCCGGATTCAACGCAGGAAATATTTACACTCTCGGAAGCAGCAGAATTATTTACATTCTATCGAGTCAACAAAGCTGGTGCAAAATTTGATTGGGATAAACTCAATTGGCTAAACAGTCAATACCTGCACAAAATGCCAGTGCCGCAATTGACAGATTTGCTGATACCTTATTGGTGGCAGAAAGGCGGTTATGAGTTTGACTTGCAGGCAGACCGGCCCTGGCTCGAACAAATAGCTGCTTTAATCGGCCCGAGTCTCGTTCGCTTAACCGATGCTGTGGATATGTGTAAGGTATTCTTCTCCACCACGGTGGAATACGAAGAAGAAGCACTCGCACAGTTGCAGCAAAAAGGGGCTGCACAGGCTTTACAAGCTGTTGTAGAAGCGATGGAAAGTCATTCGTCCCTGACATCAGCCGAAGCTCAGAAAATCACTAAAAAGCTCAGTAAAGAGAAAAATCTTAACAAAGGGCTAATTATGCGATCGCTCAGAGCTGCTCTGACAGGTGCAATGCACGGCCCCGACCTGATAGAATCTTGGGTAATCCTTCACCAGCGAGGAACGGCTAAAACCCGTTTGCTTGATGCCATTAGCAACTTGAATGGGCCTGCTGTTGGTGTCGCGGACGAAACTCCTACCCCAGAACAACCACACGCAGAAACAGTCGCCGAAAGTTCTGCTACAGAACAGTCAGCAGTGGAGGTTTCAAAAGTCGAAACACCGACTCTTGAAACAGTCGAAACCCCGGTTGTTGAACCATCAGCAGCAGAGGTTTCAGAAGTGGAAAAACTTGCGATCGAAACAGTCGAAACGCCGACTGTCGAACCAGCAGTGGAAGTTACAGCAGTCGATATACCGACTTCAGAAACAGGCGAAGTGTCGGCTCTTGAACCAACCGACGGGGGGGTTGCAGCAGTCGAAATACCGGCTCTTGAAACAGTCGCAGCAGCAGTTGAAATACCTGCCGCCAACCAGCAAAAAACTATTGCGAGTGGAGAAATGACTTCATCAAACGAACCAGAAACAACCGTTATCATTACCGAAATTCCTGCCGGAAATGAAGCAGAAAGTTCGATGGGTACAACACAAGTCATAATTACCGACGAACCGCCAAGTCAGACCCAGCAGATCAAAGAACAAATTATCTCAATTTTGTCCGAGTTTCCCGCTTACATCGGCAGCTTTTACGAGCAGTACAAAAGTCCCCTGACTGTTATCGGTGTAATTGTAGCCTCGATTGTCTCTTTGAAAGTGCTTTTGGGGATAATAGATGAACTCAACGACATCCCCCTGCTAGCACCGACATTCGAGCTAATTGGTATCGGATACACCGGGTGGTTTGTCTACCGCTATTTGCTGCGATCGTCCAACCGCCAACAATTAGGTCAAGAAATTCAAGCATTAAAAGAACAAGTTTTCGGCAAAAAGTCCTAAACTTTTGCTGGTAATTTGTTGAATTTGTGCCCGACACTGATAACTTTAAATAAGTTGTTAGTGTCGGGTTTTTAAATGACTAATGACTGTTGACTAATGACTGTTGACGGTCATTCGTGACAAGTTAAGACTTTGCTACATTTGTCAATCAGTAATAATACTCAAAATAGTGCTGTTTGAAGAGTGGAAAATTCGCGATTTGGGGTCAGCGGGCATCAATATGGCGCTCCGCACGCTCGCACGAGCGCCCAAGTTTCCGTTTTTCACCCCATATTTGAAGAAAATTTGAGCATAATTGCTGATTGACAAATGCTTCCCTAGTTTAACTTGTCAGCAATGGAACTAATCCAGTTATTTCGCCATGTTTTTCGCTTCAGAAGAACTAATTGCACTGATTGTTTCGATTGCGATCGAGAGCTTATTTGTCGCCATCTGCGCTCAAGTTAGAAAAAAAGACTGGCGAAAGCTAGCAATAATTACTGGTGCTGCCACATCGATCACTCATCCTATAGCGTGGAAGCTGTTTATCGAACTATCACCGTATTTAAGTTTCCCGATGCGTTCCCTATCGATCGAAACTGGTGTCGCGCTTGTTGAGAGTTTAATGTACCGATGGGCAATTGGTTATTCATGGCGATGGAACATCGGCTTATCTTTCGGTGCTAATCTCGCTTCCTATAGCTGCGGACTTCTGTTTTATTATTGGCAGGGGTAATAGCAATAATAATGGAATTTCTAACCAAGCATGAATAGCTGCTGCGATGCCGTAGAAAGCACGAGTAAGTGCAAACGAATGCTGAAAAGCTACTAAAAAATAAACCGATATTCCAGCCAACAACCAGTAGAATTTTTTAGATGGAAGCCAGAATAAGAATGTTTCCGCATCCTCTTTCGTCCACCGCGAAAATAAGCCGATGACCGCTGCATAGTGCATACACTGGAGAAAGGTGGCAGCCGAGAACAATGGATAAGCAATTGATAAATGTTGCCATGATGGTGCAACAAAAGCATTTAAATAATGGGTGTTTGTTTCAAGGGGAAAATTTATTATTCCTAAACTTTTTAAACTAATAATTCCTATTGGTATTCCTCCAAACACGAGTCCGCAGATTAATAACGTGCGAAGTAGTTTAGTACGTTGTCGTTCTAGAATAAATGCTACTGGTGTTAAATTGTGAACGAGCGCCAGTATAACTAAGGTAGCAATCGGGTCTTTGATAATCCCAATACCGCATAAACAGCTAACAGCTAAACCAAGTATCCCCAATTGCCAATTCTGTCGATAAACGTGGTGAGTAGCGACTAAAATTAATCCTAGTCCGGCAAATAATTCCAACAAAGGAGCTAACTGAATGCTAATTAGCCCAAAGATAGCACAACAGCGTAATAAAGCAATTGATAGGACTAATTGCAGCAAACGCCACTCAATTGTTTTATTTAAATTCTGATAAAAACGGCTATCGATATAGCGTAATTCAATAGCAATGTGAGCAATGCCGAACGTGAATAGTGTGGTGGCATAAGTAGTAAAGGGAAAAGCAATTGCACTCAATGCACTAACTAAAATAATTAGTCCGCTCCCCATAATTGTAGTCATTTGCGGCTTACCATCTACTTTTTTCTTATTCTGGAAATAATTATCCATCCTAGTATTGCTATTCCGATTACCGGAAAAACGAGCCAGTTGAGGGCTAGTTGCCTGTCTTGCTTAACTAGAGATAGCTGTAAACCGTCCAAATTAAGCGATTTGACTTGAAAATTATCTTCTACCTTTTGGTATATTGCAGGTAGCTCGCTTGGTGGCTGAATAGTTGGAGTACCTTTAATCAGCGCATTTTGGAGATTAATATTTTCAAGTATCGTTACTTGGCTACTATTTTCTAAGTCTTTGGGCTGGACTTTATTTTTAGCAATTGCTGAGATTGTTGCAATGGGTCTATAACCATAGACTGGGACGCATTCTCCTGGTTGAATTAATATATAAGGGCTGGGGGGTGCATTAGGATTTACTGAACTAATTTGTAAGAATAGCCAATAGTCTGGATACTTTTCTTGGTTAGTAATTTTCACGCAGTAACTAAAATCGCGCGTATAACCTGGGCTTGGTGGTAAATCGGCTAGAATCGTCAAACCCTGAAAGTATGGCATATTTACAACTATCATCAGCCACTCCACAGTTAAGTTTAATGATTGGCGGGCTTTATGCTGAATCTAATCGGCGGATGATTTGCTTACTAACTTTTGTTGGTAAGGCTTTGTAGTCCTGGGTTTGGGATTTCTGACTTATGCGATAAAGACTGTTTCAGCAAGCCCTACTAATCCATTATACACGCAATTTTTCAATCGCTTCCTCTTTAAGTTTCGCCTCAACTTCGATCCACGGTGCGTTGCGATAAGCGCTTGGCATCACGGTAATTACCGCTCTTCCATCAATCTTATGAGAGAATAATACAGAAAAGTGTCGCAAACCGTTGGCTGGCTTATGTTTGGGGCAAGAGAACCTGCATCGGGAAAAAATGGGAATCCTAATCTGTGTACAACGACTTCGGCAAAAGCACTACGCGGGTTTTGTCAGCCTTGCCGTAAATCAAGAGCTGGCCACTCTCACCGCATTGCTGACAAGTTAAACTAGGGAAGCATTTGTCAATCAGCAATTATGCTCAAATTTTCTTCAAATATGGGGTGAAAAACGGAAACTTGGGCGCTCGTGCGAGCGTGCGGAGCGCCATATTGATGCCCGCTGACCCCAAATCGCGAATTTTCCACTCTTCAAACAGCACTATTTTGAGTATTATTACTGATTGACAAATGTAGCAAAGTCTTAACTTGTCACGAATGGTTGACTAATGACTAATGACTAATGACTAATGACTAATGACTAATGACTAATGACTAATGACTAATGACTAATGACTAATAGCTAAACCCCAGCCGCTGTAAAAGCCGCCCAATAATAAGGATTGGCAAAAGGATAGGGTTTGCGGTTGCGAATTTGCTGCAAAGATGCCTCAGCAATCAGGCGAGAACTTTGAGAAAGCCGATCGAACATTTGCGAAATTTGAGGTTGAAAATCCGCCAGCAACACCTCCAATTCCTCGCCAGTCAAATCCCGCAGCCACCTTTGAGCGTCCCCCAGCGCGATCGCCACATCTCCCACCTGCAACCGAGAAAACCGTCCCAGATTTTCATAAAACTTGCTCGTCAGCAGCAGCGTAGAAACATCGTTCACCTTCCAAAGACTGCTAACCACACTAGAGGTGCCAGCATACAACAAACCCGCCGACAAACCCACAAAATCTCCTCCAGCACCGCTAACTCCGCCAGCGGCAATTTCGCAACCAGATAAAGTAACTAAAAAATATTGCCGAAAATCTAGATTAAAAATTTCCTCCAAACTCAGAGAATCATTCCTCAAAAACACTGCCGATTTCAGCGGCCAAGCCAAATTAAGCAAACTCAAACAAGCAAAATGAGCGCATTTTTTCTGCTGCAACTGCCCTATTTGCTGGGGCAAATTCCCATTATTAGCAGAGATTTCTTGCGAAAAAGCCTCTTTAATTGCCGGCTTATGGCGCACCACTTCTGCACTGGCAAAATACTGGGAAATATTGCCGATTTCAATGTTGCTGTAGAACGAATCTCTGGTGAAAGTTGGAATTGCCAAAAGGTGCTGCAAACCGGGTCTGTACCGACCAATAGCTGCTCCGCGTGCACTTTGTCTCAACAGCAATAGCTGACAGCTAGGAGCATAGCGAATTCCTCCGGCAAATCGATCGATCAAATAAGCAGCAGGCGCTGCAACGTCGCCAAAAGACGAACTTTGAGAAAAATCCGAAAGGCTGTAGGTTTCGACATCAAAACCGCTGCGATCGCTCCACCCAGACCTAAAAATTCCCCCACCGTCCTCAAACCCGTCACTCCCCGCCAAAGGCAAAGCGTGGAGTGGCAAAGCGTGCAAAAATCGGTGCGGCACAAAAATCAGCCGATCGCAATTCTCCGGAATCAGCGCCACCACTCGATCGATTTCCAGTATCGCAGCCAAGCGTTTGAGGCGAGCCGGGAGATGATTGATCCAGCGACCTTTTTGTTCAGAATAAGCGCTGAGGTACTCCTGGGCCCAAGTTTCCGCAGCCAAAGCATTTTGCGGGGAACAGAGGTGAACGGCGGGATATTGTGCACTCTTTACCACCACAAAAGCAACCAGCAACTCCCCCAAACTCGCCCACACCACAGCAGCGCAATTGTCATCAGGCAACAATTGGCGAATTTGCTCGAAAGCGATCGGTTCAACTTTGTGAGCTAGGCTGAAGAAAGGATCGTTTGCCTGCACCTCCCGCGCAATCAACCTATCAAACTGCTTCCACAATCGATTTAAGTGCATGAAGTCCGAGTTCGGCAGCAGAGAACCGCTGTTCCAACCTTGGCTATCGCCCTCAGAAATCAAGGTCGTGTTCGGCTCAGGTTCTCCCTGTTCTTGGTGCCGCTGTTCCCCCGCTATTTCCAGTCGCAGCGACTCCAACTCGCTTCGCACCGCTGCGGGAATTTCGGCTTTCGGAGTCAAGTGGCATTTAACCAGCAGTTCTACCAAATTCCGATTTTTGTGGCGTTCGGCGTATTCCAGAGCCTTAGCGTAATATTCAGGTTGGCTGGCGCCGAGTTCCAAGCAAACTTGCACCAGGCATTTATAGAGTCCAGCCCAAGTGCGGGTTAATTTGACTTTTTCGGTACTCGTCCGATCGCCAAAATCGACTGTATCAACCCCAACTTCGCAACGCAAGAATTCAACAGTATCGACTGCAGCAGTCAAAACCCCGTAGGCGCGAAGCAAGTCGCCTCGAACTCGGTAAGCTTGACCCAAATAAAATAAAATTTCAGCCCAGCGGTGGGGATAGGTTTCGCGGGTGTAGACTTGACAGGCGCTGTGATAGCAGCCGATCGCGCTTTCCATGTGCGACACATTTTCCGCCTCCGTCAGTTGCGAATAAGCCCTGCCGAGATAAATTTGCAGCATTGCCCAGCGGTTGGGATAGGCCTGCCTGGTGTAGACTTCGCCCGCATTTTGATAGCAGGCGATCGCGCTTTTTAGGTTGCGGTTTTTTTCCCCTTTCACGTGTTCGCAGAAAGCGCGGCCGAGGTAAGCACACAGCATTGCCCAGCGTTCGGGAGTTTTTTGGCGGTTGCAAAACAGCAAAGCATTTTGATAGCAGACGATCGCCATTTCCATATTTTCGGCTTTTTCCCCTTTCACCCGCCGACTGTAGATCCTACCGAGGTAAGTTTGGATCGAAGCCCAGGCTTCGGGAAATTTGATGCGGGTGTAGACTTGTAAAGCATTTTGATAGCAGGCGATCGCCATTTCCAAATTTTCCACCGGATCGCCTTTGATGCGATCGACAAACACCCGACCCAAATTCCTTTGAGTAGTCGCCCACTGCTGCGGAAAAGCTTCCCGAGTCCGCACCTGCAAAGCTCTCTGATAGCACGTAACCGCGTATTCGAGATTTTCAGCTCGGTTGCCCCGCAGCAACTCGCAGTAAGCATTTGCCAAATTATTTTGAGTTGTAGCCCAACGCCGGGGAAACACCTTGCGGTTGTAGACTTGCAAAGCATTTTGGTAGCAAGCGACTGCAAGTTCCAGATTTTCAGCTCGGTTGCCGCGCAGCCGGCGGCTGTAAGCGCGGCCGAGATTGTTTTGAGTGCTCGCCCACTCTTCCCCGAAAGTTTCGCGGGTGCGAACTTGCAGCGCGTTTTGATAGCAGGCGATCGCCTGTTCTAGATTGTCTGCCGGATCTCCCCTGAGACGATCGCTGTAAGCGTTGCCCAGATTGTTTTGCAGCGTCGCCCACTGTTCCGGGTACTGTTCGGGCGTGCGTACTTGTAGGGCATTTTCAAAGCAAGCGATCGCCTGTTCGATATTTTGAGCCTTATCACCTTTGGGACGATCGCTATAAGCGTTGCCCAGATTGTTTTGCATCACCGCCCATTCTTGGGGAAAGTCTTTGCGGGTAAACACCTTGGCAACTGTTTCGTAACCGGCAATTTCAATTTCCAAGTTGTGAGCTTTGCTGCCGAGGGGAAACCGCCCAATTTTGTTGCTCAGATTGCCGATTAACGCTGCAATGCGCCTAGTCTCCGATTCTTTGGCAGCAGGGAGCACCAAAGTGGCCCAGTGGCGCAGCAGTTGTGCGAAATTCTGGTCGAGTTTGTCTAAATTGTTTCTCAGCAGCGAGTACAGGTGCTGCGAATCAGCGCCGCGCGCGACTGCCTGCAATACTTCTGCTAAAAAAGCCAGATAGGCTGCCCCGGTTGCGGGCAATTTATAATTCCCTTTTGCAGATTCTAAGGGTGCGATCGCCCTTTGGAAAAATTTTGCAGCTTTCAGCAAGCTTTCTCGCGTCAGTGCCACTTCTTCCAAATAAAGCGTTTGCACGAACCCAAAGTCTATCGACTTTGGGTTCGTCCTCAAAATCAAATCTATTCCTGAGTCGCCAGGATTTTCCAGCAGCGCTTGGAGCATATTAACATCAGTTTTGCGACGCTGTTCGTCCATCGTGCATTCCGCCAAACTATTAACCATAGGAGCGCTGCTTCCGTGCAACCAAGTGAACTACCCACCGCTAAATCGCAGTACCGAATATAGTAGGGGCTTCTGTACTAATAGGCGAGTACCTTAGCTTAGACTTTCGTCCTAGCTTGGGTATTACCTCGCATTTTAAAGCAGAAACAACTGAACCTTCCGCCTTTAGTATTTTGATACCTTCTGCTTTCATATTTATCGCTGCTTTCTTGTCGCGCTCCCGATCGCGATCGGTAGCACAGTGAGGACAAGTCCCTTCCCTCATATTTAATGGCATCTCGGCCATTTGATGGAAACAATTAGAACAAACTTTGGAAGTGGAAACCCCTCTATCAATCTCGACTAAGTTCCCGCCTTTGCGTTCCAACTTGTAGGCTAAGAAGTTGGTCAAACTTTCCAAAACCTCATCCGATCTTGCTTTCGCCACATTTTGATTGCGAATCCTGTTCCACAAATGAAAGTTTTCTACTATGACAGCGAGGCGATCGCTGACCAACTTATAACTAAGTTTATGTAGAAAATATTGCCTCGAATTTCTAAACTGTTCGTATAGCTTGGCAACAACTTTTCTATATTTGTACCGAGAATTATTTCCTGTCTGCTGGCACCTTAACTTTTGCTGCTGGCGCTTCAAGTTCTTCTCGTGCTTGGCAGAATGCTTGGCCTTGTCATATTTAGATTTTTTTTCGCCCTCGTTGACAATAGCAAAGTGTTTCAATCCTAAATCAATGCCATAATTCCTACCTTCTTTTGTTGTCGGGTTCTCACACTCAATTTCATTCACTCTAATAGATACCAGAGATTTTCGTGAATATTTTTTCCTACTAATAATTACACTCTTATTTTTACCCTCAATTAATCTAGGTATTTTGGGTTGAGCTATTCCACTATTGCGACTAACTTTGACACTATCCTCAACCATCTTGACGTTTTGACGATACTGAAGAGACTGTTTTTTATGCGGCATTTTGAACTTAGGAAACCCAACAAGTTTATGAAAAATAATTTTGTAGGCAGTGGTTAAATTGAGCGTAGTAGCTTGCAAAACTTGGCTGTAACACTCACCTAGCCATGCACTTCTATATAATTTTTTGATATCGGATAAAAGTATGTTGAGTTCGGAGCAGCCAAGTTTTTTACCAGTTTTTTTATAAAATTCAATTGATTTATTTAGACCATAATTCGAGCACCAAGGCGCACAACCCAAAGCGGGAGCTAATTGTATTTGTTGCTTTTGGGTAGGATACAAACGAACTTGGATAGCCCTGTGTAGCACTCAACATCACCTCCTTGGTTCTTCTATTCTCTCACAATATACAGTTGACGAGCACAGCATTAGGGAAAAATTTGGTGATGACGATTGCATCTTGTATGTCTTGAAAGCTGTCCCAAAAACTGCTCAAAGATGCGATCGTCGTCACCCGCCCTTCCCACTATAGCGGTACTTCGTTTAGTGGGAAGGGCGCGAAATAGTTAAACCAGGATTCACAAGTCCCAACAGACACGCAGATAGCGAAAGTAGCACCTACAATCGCTTAAAGGCGCCGTGTGTCTGTCGGAGCGGGTTTCACAGACAGTTCTAAATTTGACAAACCCGCCCCGACAGATTTGCAGCGGGACGGGTTTACTTTTACCCCGATCGCACTTAGGCTAAGAAACCCGGTTTCTGGGAAACTATTGGGTTTGGTAACGAGAAATCTCGAAAGAAACCCGGTTTCTGAGGAGGAGTGTGTCCTGGACTAAGTGAGTTTAGGATATTGGGCGAGCTTCAGCGCTACAGCTAACAAAAATCAACTCAGTAGATTTTACTGTACCGCTTGAGAGCGCAAGGCTGACTCCACTGCCAGCAGAGCTCGATCGACTTCAGCGGAGGTGACAATCAGCGGCGGGACAAACCTCAGCACTTTCGGCCCTGCAGGAACCAACAGCACTCCTGCGGCGATCGCAGATTTGACGATATCAGCGGATGTAAGTTCGACATCAGCTTGCAATTCCATCCCGACAATCAAACCCCAGCCGCGCACTTCGGCAATTAAATGCGGATATTCGGCCGCTAACTTGTTGAGCCCTGCTTTCAACTGTTCCCCGCGCTGCTGCACGTTTTCTAGAAGGTTTTCCCGTTCTAAAGTTTGGCAAACGCACAAAGCTACAGCGCAAGCAAAAGGATTGCCGCCGAAAGTGCTGGCGTGACTTCCCGGTTCAAATACATCGCAGAAAGATTTGCACAGCATAGCGCCGATCGGGATACCGCCGCCCAATCCTTTGGCAGACGTAAAGATATCCGGTTCAATGCCGAGGTTTTCGTAGCCCCAGTATTTGCCGCTGCGTCCCATCCCGACTTGCACTTCGTCGAGAATGAGCAAAATGCCTTTTTCGTCGCAAATTTCCCGAATGCGCTGGAAGTAGGCGAGCTCTCCGGGGCGAACTCCGCCTTCGCCTTGCAGCGCTTCCAGCATAATTGCAGCTACTTGGCGTTCGTCTTTGTCGAGTTGCTCGATCGCACTTTCGATCGCACTAATATCGTTGTAGGGCACGTAGTGAAATCCGGGAACCAAAGGGCTAAAACCCTTTTGGTATTTAGGCTGTCCGGTTGCCGTAATTGTCGCTAAAGTCCGCCCGTGGAAACTCGCAACGGCGGTAATGATTGTCGGATTCGAGATATTTAATTTTTCGTGGGCGTACTTGCGGGCGAGTTTAATTGCCGCTTCATTAGCTTCGGCGCCGGAGTTGCAAAAGAAGGCTCTGTCCGCGCAAGAATGGTCTACAAGCCACTTCGCCAGCTCGCCCTGTACGGGGATGTAATAAAGATTAGAAACGTGGTGCAGGGTCTGAATTTGCTTAGTTACCGCTTCAATCATTGCGGGGTGGGCGTGTCCCAGAGTGCAGGTAGCAATACCCGCCACAAAATCGAGATATTCGCGGCCCTCGGTATCCCAAACGCGGCAGCCGAGGCCTCGTTCTAGGGCGATCGCAAAACGCCCGTAAGTTGTCATTACATAGCTGTCGAAGCTCTCAGAACTGAAGGGACTGGCTTCGGCTTGCACGATCGGTTCTTTTAATAAGGTTTCTGGACTCACGAATCGCTCCTTAACACATAATATGTAGACCTCGATTGTACGGTAAAAATCCAGGTTAGCGGTGCAGGCTGTTAGTTTTGTCATAAAATCATAACAGTAACCTCAATTAATCCCTCACAAATCTACTGATGAGTTATTACATTTCTCCTAACTTTCTCGATAAAGTTGCGGTGCACGTCACTAAAAACTTTTTAAATTTACCCGGGGTAAGAGTTCCCCTAATTTTGGGAATTCACGGCCGCAAAGGAGAAGGCAAAACTTTTCAAACCGAACTGGTTTTTCGGCGGATGGGCTTTGAACCGGTGATGATATCTGGCGGGGAATTAGAAAGCCCGGATGCAGGAGATCCGGCGCGTTTAATTCGCTTGCGCTACCGGGAAGCTGCGGAGCAAATTCGGGTGCGCGGCGAGATGTGCGCCATCTTTATTAACGATTTGGATGCCGGTGCTGGCAGGTTCGATACTACTACTCAATATACTGTCAATACTCAGATGGTCAATGCGACTCTGATGAATATTGCTGATAATCCAACTAACGTGCAGTTACCAGGAAGTTATGACAGTACGCCGCTGCACCGAGTGCCGATTATTGTCACCGGAAATGATTTTTCTACTCTGTACGCGCCGCTGATTCGCGACGGGCGGATGGAAAAGTTTTATTGGGAACCCAGCCGGGATGATAAAATTGGCATTGTTGGGGGAATTTTTGAGTCGGACAAATTGTCAAAAACCGATATTGTGGCGTTAGTCGATAATTTTGCCGATCAGGCGATCGACTTTTTTAGTGCTTTGCGATCGCGCATTTATGACGAACAAATCCGCGAATTCATTCACAAAGTAGGAATCGAGCGAGTTTCCAAGCGTTTGGTAAACACTTTGGAAGCAGCGCCCGATTTCCATAACCCGAATTTCAGCCTCGCTCATTTATTAGAAATGGGCAGTTTGATGGTGGGCCAACAAAAGCGGATTAAGGAAATGCGCTTAGTAGATGAATACAACCAATCGCGCCTGTTTAACGTTCAAGGAACCCCCAATGCCCCTGCTGCTGCGCCCACGCAAAGTGAATTAAACGACCCGTCATCCAAATATTATAAGGCTTACGTTGAGCCAAGTTCTGAAGCGGGTAACGGTCATGCAGCGCGACTGAGCTCCGAGGTATTGGAACAAGTAAAGCAGTTATTAGCAAGAGGCTGCAAAATAGGCATGGAATATGCAGATAATCGCCGATTTAAAACAGGTTCTTGGCAAAGTTGCGCGACGATTAAAACTGCACAGGAAAAAGATGTGGTTGCATCTTTAGAAACTTGTTTGGCGGAACACGGCGGCGAATACGTGCGGCTGATTGGTATCGATCCAAAAGTCAAGCGGCGGGTAGTTGAAACAATTATTCAGCGGCCGCAGGGTTAAAGTTAAAGCAGTCCGCCAGGGAATGAATTCCCTGTCTAATAGCTAAAGTCCTCTGAAGAGGACTAATGAGTTTAAAAATTTTTATTCTCAGTCCTCTTGATACCAATTTTTTATGAGGCTGCATAGAATCTGATCCCCCCTAACCCCCCTTAATAAGGGGGGGACAAGATTCTTCTCAAAGTCCCCCTTCTTAAGGGGGATTTAGGGGGATCGAGATATGTGCAACTTCACCTTAAATTGGTATGAGAGGACTTTAGCTTTGAGGCAGGGGTTTCAACCCCTGTCGGACTATCGGTTTAACGTTAAATTGACACCAATGAACACAGTTGTGTCCCTACAGGCAATATCTTCTTACTCTCGCCGTAGACTACTGGACAGACAGAGATGATGCAAACCAGCGGCGAATTAATTCTACTTGGAAACGGTAGCCCTCACTAACTTCCTCAATCAATTCGCGTTGCAGAAGTAAATTGAGAGCATCGGATTTATCGGGAAAGTGTTGCAAAATAGTTAATCGGCTGACTATTGCCCCTTCTCCTTGTGCTGCCAAAAACTGCAAAATAGCTAATCCTGCTGCATCTGCTTGATTGCTTTGAATATCGGCAAAAAAGAAACGGCCAACACTTAAAGCTTCTGGTATTGCTGCTTCTACATCGGCTAAAGTTGCTAGTCGGCGGAAAGATGGAGCTTGCTCGTTTTTTAGTGCGATAATTTCAGCGCAGAGGAGTTGTATTAGGAAAGGGTGACAGCGGGTGAGTTGCAAGACTCGCTCAACCGCATTGACTTCGTAACGCAGGGTAAAATCTTTGACTGGTTGCTCAATTAGTTGACGCGCTTCGGGTTGTTTCAGGTAGCTGATATGAACGACTTGGACATTGATTAAATAGCTAGCCCAACGCTGAAATTCTTCTATTGTATGGGAACCAGCTAGCAGCACTTTGAAGCGGGGACGATGTTGAATCAGGTGACGCAACATTCCCAGAACATCCTCCTCATCAAAGCGTCCTTTTGTGATGGCATTATCTAGCGCCTCGAATTCATCCAAGGCAAGCAGGGCAATATTTTGTTGTAGCGCTTCTTCTACTTCGTCCAGCCATTCATCAAAGCGGGTGAAAGGGTCATCTTGCAGTGTCTCGCGGTCAAGAGATGGGAGAGTGAACGCACTTTGGCGCTGGGCTGAGTTTGCCATACTGCGGGCGATATTGTATAGGAAACTAGCATAATTGCTTGCCGATGCAACTGGCCCTTGTAAGTCTACAAACATGGGAATGATAGTGCTGGGTAGCAAGCGTCCCAGGTTGTTGAGGAGGGATGTTTTGCCCATGCGCCGCTGACCGTAGAGTAGCAAGGGAGGGCGGCGGCGGTCTAGCAGTAATTGCTCGATGCGCGTACTGATGTAAGTTCCACTTAAGTCAACGGGTTTGACAAAGATTTCCTGTTGTTCTGTAAGGGGTACGCCGATGATATAAGGGTTGTCGATTTCTTGTCGCAGTTCGACAACTTCTGCTAGTTCCCGCACATAGTCGGTGACAATTTCATACCAACGGGTAGCAATGGGGCGAAAGCGTACCGCATATTTGTCACTGCTGCGGGTCAATTCTCGAATTAAACCATTTAATCTTTCTGCTACAGGAGTTAGGACTGAACGCTGGTTGTAAAAACTATTTTGGTTGAGGGCTGCTTCTACGTCCTCGCTGATGCGACTAAAGCTACTTAGGAGGGAACTAACTGGACTATTCAGTTCTCCAATGGCTAGATTGCGGTAGGCGTTACCGATAGCAGCTAAATCTTCACAACGTTCTAACCCCCGTGCATCAAGTTCAGTTTGTACCTCTTGTGCTGCCCAACGCTGAGGACTGGTACTTAAATAGTTGAGTGCAGCTTTGCCCTCTTCTGGGTTACGCTCCATTACTAAGAGAACGTGCTGGTCTAAGCCTTGTAGGGGAAGGAGCTGCCACTCATCCCAAAAAGCGGAATGCCAACGTAAGAAACTGGGTTTAGTAGCTGTGCGTCCTTTGTCTAGTTGGTAAAGCAGAATATTCCATCCCGTGAGGAAAGGATACAGTACCACTGGCAGCCATAAGTTGATACTTATTCCGACGCCGACCGCCACGCCCGACGCCACGCCCAACGCCACGCCCCACGCCCCGCCCGGCCTCACGCCGACCGCCACGCCCAACGCCACGCCCGCCCTCACGCCCGACGCCACGCCCCACGCCACGCCCAACGCCACGCCCCACGCCACGCCCAACGCCACGCCCAACGCCACGTCGAACGCCGTCCCGTCCAACGCCCCGTCCAACGCCGCGCCCAACGCCAGGCCGAACGCCAGGTCGAACGCCTCCTCCAACCCCACGCCCAACGCCACGCCCAACGCCACGCCGAACGCCACGCCGAACGCCACGCCGAACGCCACGCCTGACGCAATCTTTTCTACTGGCGCACCTAGTAGCCAAAGTACCAAAGCAACAACAATTGAATTAGCTACGACAGGCAAAACCAGGAATGCTTGTATTAGTAGCTTCCACAAAGCTGGGTTTTGCCATCTTAAACGTCTTTTAATCTTAGATTCGGTGTCTAAAGCAGGGTCAATACGCTTGAGATGATTTTGCCAAGCCGAGAGATGAAATAAAAGCCAGAACAGCAGTTGCAGGCTACCCAGAATTAGGTTGGGATGCTGTTCTGGTGCATTGGTGTAGGCGTTGCGCGGCACATTTGGCGAGGTCATTTTGGTTGGGAATTTTTCATGGCTTACACATCAAGACCAAAGAAACCGGGTTTTTTACCTAATCTCCGGGCTGCGACGAACAATTTTCGTAAAAAAACCCGGTTTCTGACTATCCGTGCTTAAGCCCTATTTTGTCAGTTTTCTCAGCATGGGTATTCAGTACGATCCTTGCAGCGCTTCCCATTCTTCCAGAGGTAAAGCAGGTTCAAAGGGGTCATTGTAGCGATCGACCGTCCCTTGCAAGGGATAATGCAAAGTATGGATAATTGTCTGATTAACCCAACTAAGATAATTATTTAATTCTTCATAATCCTGCAATTCTTGTAATTCTTCGGAAGTGAGTTCAGCTACATTTCTTTTAGCCGTTAATATTCCAATTCGCTCCAGGAAAAACCTAGAAGCGCGAAATACCAGCACTCCTTGTGCTAACTCCACCCTAACAGCTCCTTCTCTTGGCAAAGTTTTGGGTAAACGCTCCAACTTTATCGGTAAATTAGTTGTCATAGTCTCGCTCTAAAAATGTTAGTTTCATTTTATATAGATTGTAAATCAGCAAAGGGTTTTAGTTGCTCTAACCCAACTTCACGCCAATCATCCTCAGTTTCCCCCTCTTCCAGACTAAATAATCGTTCTCGACAAACAATTTGCAGCAGCAGAGGCCAGCATTTACTTTGAGTCAAAATCCACTCGACATCCTCAGCCGGAAAAGGCATGGGCGAACTGGCTATCAACTCCCGTGCTTCAGCTTCAGTCATACCACCCAGAGTTGTGGTATATCCAAATATATTGAAAAAAGGTGAACTATGTCCCGTGCTAGTCGCTAAGTCGATCGGTGATTCAGGAGTTGCCAAGACAAAGCCTAAATTCCCATTGGTTTGGTTTGTTGCCAAAGAGCGCAAACTCTCCCAAAACCCATCATCTAATTCGGGACAGCGCTGTAAACCTACACCAATTTCATCTAATAGGATGACTGTAGGCTGACGTAAATTACTGCTAACCACATCCATAAATCTATCTAAGTCGCAAGGGCTGGGAACTGACATTTTTAGGGATTCTAAAATGTAGCGCAGCAGCCCTTCCCGATTTTGCCGTCGCGAATCTTGAAAATCTACGAAAATCCAACGATAGTTTTCTGGAGAGGGCAACCAGTCAGATTTTTGACCGGGACGCAACTGTTCTGTTGGGGTGGTCGTAATATTTTTCAAGTAGTGCAGCAAAGAAGTCTTGCCACTGCGCCTCTTGCCGATAATCGCAGCATTTTGCAGGGGACGGCGTTTCAGTAAGTCGAATAGGCGTTTTAGTTCCTTCTGCCGCCCGAAAAAGTAGCGCGGATGGGTGATGGGAGTACCAGTGATGAAAGCTGAGGTTTCCTCGAAGATAGGCTTAGGGATAGTTTCGTCTTGATGCGCGATATTTCTCCACTCATAGCCCAATCTCCCGCTAATTTCCTCAAAATTTATATAATCAACAGGTTTACCCGCCAGAAAGCTCTTGACGGTGGATAGGGAAATTTCTAATTCTTCAGCCAAAGCCTTCTGAGTCGGAAAGCCGTTGCGTCCTAATGCCGATTTGACTTGTTCGATACACCCTGGAGAAACTTTGAGCGATCGCCCCATGATGCCTCTAGAGAAAATTACTTATCCGAATTATAGATTTAATCTCAACTACAAGTCAACCAACAAGTCAACCTCGATCGACTCTGAACTCAACCTTGCTTGATTTTAAATAGGATTGTAGTGTTGAATTTAGACAAATGTCGGACAATAAATTACATCCCAAGCAAGCACCATCCTCCGATGATTCTGCCAAGCTCGATCGCAAGATTATTCAAGACAGTGGGCGTCAACAAGCGCGTTTGATTTCTCACGTGATTTCTCACGCAACTCTTGGACTCATCATTGCCAGCACTTTTTTCAATATTTTAGGCATCGGATTGTTGTATTTTGGCAAAGTTCCAGAAGGAACAATTACCGCCACTAGCGGGTTAACAACAAATATTGTTAGCTTGCTGGTCATGTTGGCGAAAGAAAATAACGATCGACTCGATCGCCTAGCCAAAGAATTCAAAGACGACGATTAAATAAAAATCGTTAAAGTAGGGTGCGCCTTCCGCACCTGACAAATTACCAATTCAACTAATGCGCGCTTTACAAGTCAAAGTATGGCGCGCATTCCGCACCTGACAAATTCAACTAATACGCACCTGAGAAATTCAAATTAAATTCTGCAAAAATTTATCAAAAGTTGCCCGCTCGGGCATAGCACCTTGAGCACCCACTTTAGTTGTGCACAGAGCGCCCGCTGCTGCGCCCCACCGCACCGCCTCTGACAACGACAGACCGGCATCTAATGCAGAGGCTAACCCGCCGTTAAAAGCATCGCCAGCGGCCACAGTGTCGATCGCCTCCACAGCAAAAGCCGGTACAAAAAAGGTTTCATCCGCAGTAACAGCAACAGCCCCGCGATCGCCCAATTTGACAATAACATTCTTGACACCGCGCTCCTGCAAGTGTTTGGCAGCTACAATCGCTGTTTCCGTGTCATTCACCCGAAAACCGACTAACTGGCTGGCTTCCACTTCATTCGGCGTGATAATGTCAATTAGCGGATAAAGTTCGATCGGCAAATCCGCCCTAGCCGGTGCTGGATCGAGAATAACTCGCACCCCCGCTTGACGAGCAGCTTTCGCAGCTTTTTGGACAATTTCCAGGGGAATTTCTAACTGTAACAGCACAGATGTAGCTGCTGTTAACAGTTTTTTGAGACATTCTATATCTGCTTCACCGACATTGTTATTCGCGCCCGGAATCACAATAATATTATTTTGACCTGTCTCGTCTACGGCGATAATTGCCACTCCTGAATGAGTGTTTTGGTCTATTAATACATTGTCTGTATTTACACCATAAGATTGTAAATTTGTCAATAATTCTTCAGCAAATTTATCGTTTCCGACGCGACCGATGATGTGGGTGGAAGTGCCGAGACGGGCGGCGGCGACGGCTTGATTTGCTCCTTTGCCGCCGCCTGCTGTGAAAAAATTGCTACCGATGATAGTTTCCCCTGGCTGCGGCAACCGGGGAGTTTTTGCTGCTAGGTCGATGTTGATACTGCCGAATACGATGATGGTCATAATTTAAATTGGGAATTGGGAATTGGGCATGGGGAATTGGGCATGGGGCATGGGGCATTATAGAATTGGGAATTGATAATGGGTAGCAACTCGCAAATAACCCATAACAAAGAGACATCTTCCATAATTATCGTGGAACAGGCATCCTGCCTGTTCAAAATCTGCTTTTTAGGAGAAGTCTAATAACAAACAACAGCTAACAGTCAACAGTCAACAGCCAACAAACAACAGCTAACAGTCAACAGTCAACAGTCAACTGACAACAGTCAACAACCCTCAAACGTGCTAGAACAGTTATGGTCTTCACAGGTCAATTCAATGGCAGCAATTACTCTCGATCGCAATCCCTGTGTCCTGCTAGTTGAAACAGACGAAGTTCTCGCCGGACACTTGAGTCTCGACTTAAAATCCTCCGGCTATGAACCCGTAGTAGCTTCTAACACCGCCACCGGCCAAAATTTAGCTCATGAATTGCAGCCTGCTTTGATTGTAATTGACCGGATACTTGGCGCTGAGTCGGGGCTATCACTGTGTTCTTACCTCAGAAGTATTGGCAATCGGGTGCCGGTGCTGTTACTCGTCGGTCGTGATACAGTTGACGATCGCGTAGCTTGTCTGGAAGCTGGCGCGGACGATTATTTTCTCAAACCTTACCGCACTGAGGAGTTTTTGCAGTTGGTGCGCTTGTATTTGCAGCCGGATAACAGCAGCAACGAACAATTGAGGTTTGGCGATTTAGTTTTGGATTTGGCCTCTAGGCGGGCCCTGCGGAACGGACGGGCGATCGACCTGACGATGAAGGAATTTGAGCTGCTAAAGTATTTGATGGAACATCCCCGCGAGGTTTTGACTCGGGAACAAATTCTGGAAAATGTTTGGGGTTACGACTTTTTGGGCGAGTCGAATGTGATTGAGGTTTACATCCGCTATCTGCGGCTCAAAATTGAAGATGAGGGCGAAAAGCGCTTGATTCAGACGGTGCGCGGTGTTGGCTATGTGATGCGGGAAGCTTGAAGCAGTCAGTTGACTGTTGACTGTTGACTGTTGACTGTTGGCTAGTTCCAATGTCCAATTGTCAATTACCAATCTAAAATCAAAACTCTAAAATCTAAAATCATTATGAGTTATTTAACTAATTTGCTCGGTATTGGAGTAAGTATATTTTTGCTGGGATGTTCGCCGACTTTACCTGTCGCGAATGCTGGTGCTACTGGTATTGTGGCGGATCGGTCTCCGACGGCGACAACATCGGGTCAAGTGCTACCTGTTTCTGCTAGAGCTCGGATAGGCGATCGCCCAATCGAACTCGAAGTCGCGAAAACAGTGGAACAGCAGGCTATGGGTTTAATGTACAGAACTTCTTTGCCGGATGACAGAGGAATGCTGTTTGAGTTTAAAGCGGCGCGGCAGGTCAATTTTTGGATGAAAAATTGCAAGATTTCTTTGGATATGATTTTTGTCCGGGATGAGGTGGTTGAGGCGATCGAAGTTTCTGCACCTCCTTGTACTGCCGATCCTTGTCCTACCTACGGGCCCGATACTGTTGTCGATCGAGTTATTGAACTCAGGGGCGGGCGGGCTGCTGAACTCGGTGTCAAAGTGGGCGATCGTCTTGAAATCGAGTTTTTTCAGTAAAACTTCGGACTGTTTCAGTAAAACCTGCAGACAGACACAATCCCCCGCTTTCCATCGCCCAGAGATCCCCCTACCTTCGGAATACCGCAGAAAATTTAGAAACT
This sequence comes from Microcoleus sp. B3-D2, assembly GCF_036705345.1. Classification (NCBI taxonomy): domain Bacteria; kingdom Bacillati; phylum Cyanobacteriota; class Cyanophyceae; order Oscillatoriales; family Microcoleaceae; genus Microcoleus; species Microcoleus sp. B3-D2. The sequence continues at coordinate 50,985 of NZ_JAUBUG010000016.1, read as the reverse complement.
TTACAAAAATTGATTAAATCTATTAGAATATTAATGTAAGATTCAGTACAAACACCGAAAGATTTGCTACGATGTCGATCTCAGCCAGTCAGGACTTGAGCTTGTTTCCGGAAGCTGTAGATTGTTGGTCGCAGGTATGAGACGAGTCAGCGACTCGTTACCAATCCTGAGAGACGATACTCAGCCTCAAGGTATAGCAAGACGAAAAGAAATTCTCTGGAAGTTCTGGCGAGCGAGGTAAATCTACTAAACCTATCTAAAGTAATATGCTACGAGCCAAGTTAATTGGCGGTAATTGGCAAACTTAACTTCTGGTAGCAGTTTCGGGTTTGATCGAAATATCTAACTAATTTTGCCGAAGTAGATTTGCGGATTCTGCATTTCGGCAGATGAAGTTAAACTCTGAACCTGGTTTAGTAGTTTTAGGTAGCAGAATAAATTCTGATTCGCGCTGCAAAGATGCCGAGGTATTCAGTTTAAGTTCGATCGCGATCGCAAGTCGATCGGGCCGACATCAGCAAAATTGCAAAACCTTTCACTTTTTGGGAAAGGTTAGCTTGTGCGCTCGCACTCAGCATTACTTTTGGCAGTTCAACCGCTAATACTGTTTTAACAGCTATCGACGGTTACAAGACAAATTTAAAACTGGCTTATTACTCATCACAAACATCAGGTTCACATCAGAAAATGGTGTCCTATACTTAGAGGTGAAATCACATGGCACCCGCTACATACACTCGATTAATTCGATTTTTACAAGAAGATTTGGCAATTTCTCCCGCGTCAATTGCTGTCGCCGAACGTGTCGGCGGTGACAAACAGCGGCAGCGCGATAAAGACCCGAATTCCTTGCCGATGGTTCTGTGGCAATACGGTTTAGTCACTCTCGACCAGTTGGATAAAATCTTTGATTGGTTATCCCAAGCATATTAAAAGGATTTTAGATTTTAGATATAAATAATCAAAAATCCAAAATCCTTTCATAACTGGGATTAAGATTCAGCCAAAAGCTTCGCAGCAGCGGCAACGCCGGCACCAGGAGTGTAGCCTTCATGACCCAATTCTCGCAACACCACTTCTAAAGAGGAAATTGCTGCTAGAATATCGCGATCGGACACAAAGCCCAAATGGCCGATTCGGAAGATTTTACCTTTCAAATGGTCTTGTCCGTCGGCGAGAGCAATGTCAAATCTCTTTCGCATCAAAGTCCGAACTTTTTGAGCATCTACGGATTCTGGTGGCATAACCGAAGTAATCGCAGGACTGGCGGCTTCGTCAGCGGCAAACAACGGCAAACCTAAAGCTTTGACAGCACCGCGAGTAGTTGTCATTAAGCGTTTGTGCCTTGCGAAAACATTTTCCAACCCTTCTGTTTTCATCATCTGCAGCGATGCTTGCAGGGCAAAAAACATATTGACCGGTGGAGTAAAAGGAGTGGTATTTTTGGCAGCGTCTTTGCTATATTTACCCAAATCCAAATAATAGCGGGGCAGTTTCGCAGTTTTGTAAGCTTCCCAAGCTTTGGGACTGACGGCCACAAAACCCAAACCTGGAGGAATCATGTAAGCTTTCTGAGAACCCGAAGCAATGACATCGATTCCCCAAGCGTCCATCGGAATATTGACAGCGCCTAAGCTAGTGACAGCATCGACCATAATTAAAGCTTCACCGTGGGCTTTAACGTGGCGGTTGATGGTTTCGAGGTCGTTGAGGACGCCGGTAGAGGTTTCCGAGTGGGTGATGATGACAGCTTTGATTTGCTTCTCTGTATCTGCTTCGAGTTTTTCGCGGAAGTTTTCGGGGTCTAAAGGTTGGCCCCACTCGGCTTTAATAATTTCGGCGTTTAAACCGTAAGCTTCGGCGACTTCAGCCCAGCGTTCGCCAAATTTGCCGTTAGTACCGACTAAAACTCGATCGCCCGCACTCAAGAAATTAATTATCCCAGCTTCCATCGCGCCGGTACCAGAAACGGTTAAACTCAGCACGTCACTTTTAGTTTGGTGCAGCCATTTCAAATTTTCGGTACATTCTGCAAAAATCCCGTCAAATTCCTTGCTGCGGTGGCCCATCGGGTGTTTTGCCATCGCTAACAAGGCCGCTTCAGGTACCGGCGTCGGGCCGGGAATCATCAGCATTAATTTGTTGTCCATGATATTGTCCTAAGTTTTTCTGTGGGAGTTATATAGAATAAATCAAATACGATACGTCACGTCGCTACTCTAACTTTTTTAACTTTTAACTCCCTTGTGGTTAATTTCATTTAGAGACCAGCGGTGTTCTACCGCTATGTTCGATCGCTCGCAGCTTTGTTCTAATTGCTTTTGAATGGCAAGGGCTTTACGCAGTGTAATAATAAGTTGGTGCACTTGTTGCTGCTGCGGCGATTGTGGACTGACAGCAAACATCGTTTTGCGCTCTAACAATTGAAGTAGCAATTCATAATGAATGTACGAAGGAAGGGGGATTGGCTCCATGAAAGCTAATATACCTCAGCGAACCGACACCCCATTGCAATTGCATGAGGCATCACAGGTGAACATTAGATGCCCGATTTTTTATTTGTTTTCTAACCGTACAATAACCCCTGCCTTGCCGATCGAATATTCGGGGCTGGGTGCGTTGGACACGCTAAATCTTGCGATCGACCCGCTTACAGAATAGATTTAATTGCTTTCTGGCAAAATATTTCTATGCAATATAGCTTTGAGTGCTATTTTTTTTTACAGTAGCGCTTGAGTCGATGCAGGCTAGAAATTCTCATTATTTACCTACTTAATCATTTTTTATCAGAATTAAGGGTGGTTTGTCAAGCGGTCTCGCCTTTCACAGGCTGGGAGGACGATCTGCCAGCGAGGCTAAAGCTGCACCCGGATCGGGCTGTTTGACTAAAGATTCACCGATGAGGACGGCTTGGGCGCCGGCGCTGGCAACTTGATTTAAGTCGTCGGGAGTGTGGATTCCTGACTCGCTGACGATGAGGATGCCTTTTGCTTGGATTTCGGTTTGTCGATCGGCTAATAGTTGACCGGTAGTTTCTAGGCTGACGGAAAAGTCTTCTAGGTTGCGGTTGTTGATGCCGATCAGGTTAACGCCTTCTAGGGTTAATACTCGATCGAGTTCTTCGAGAGTGTGAACTTCTATTAAAGCTGTCATGCCCAACGTCTTGACAATTTTTACAAAGTATTGTAAGTCTTTGTCAGATAGAATAGCTGCGATTAACAATACAGCATCGGCGCCGTGAATCCGGGCGAGATAAATTTGGTAGGGATAGATAATAAACTCTTTGCAAAGTAAGGGTAAATCGACGGCGGCACGGATTTTAGCGAGGTTGTCGAAGCTGCCTTGAAAGAACTTTTCATCGGTAAGTACGGAGATGCAACTGGCGCCGTTTTGTTGGTAAGCTAGAGCGATCGCCACTGGGTCGAAATCTTCACGAATTACGCCTTTGCTGGGAGAAGCTTTTTTAACTTCGGCGATAATAGCGGGTGTGGTTTTGCCGTTTTTGAGGGCGGCAAGAAAGTCGCGGATGGGCGGTGCAAACGGGAGTTTTTTATGAAGATCGGCTAAGGGAGTGCGATCGCGCTTTTGGGCCACTTCTACTTCTTTTTGCCAGACGATTTCTTCGAGGATGTGCTGAGGTTCGGCGTCGGGTACGGCGATTTGGTAGCTGAGGTAGAGGACGGAGACTGAGGTGCTAGGGGGACGGCGGCGGATTTGAAGCATGATAGGGGAATAAAGGGCGAGCTGGCTTTGATTTTCAGTTAAAAGCGTTGACATTTGCAGTGTAGTGTGCGTTTCGCGTAACTGCTTATGAGTGCTAAAGGATATTGTAGGGGTGATCGGGCTTTTTGCCATTCTCCTTGTTGAGCTATAATGAATTTCAGTGTTTCCCATTTTTCCTTAACTATGAGACTAGATACAATTTTTATCCGATTCTATAAGTCTTTCAACGTCGATCACGCGCGGCAATACCTCGCTACCGACAATCAATCTACCAAGCCCAATAAGCCCAATAAGTCCAATAAGTCCAATAAAAAAATCACAAAATATCCGTGGGAAATAATTAATGCAGATGGTAGCAACTTATGGTTTCCCTTTATTAGAGTCCCTATAGAGCCTGAAATTACGGCAGTTGTAGGTGCTAATGAATCAGGAAAATCACACCTACTGACTGCGATAGAGAAAGCAATTACTGGACGTGATCATGAAAATGAAGAAATCTCCGCTTCAGATTTTTGCCGATACTCTGACAGATTTCTAATCACGGCTGATAAATCACGTATTCCAGATTTTGTTACTGAATGGTCTGGCGTTTCTACAGAAGAAGCCGACCAAATCAAGGAACTCTCTGACATCCCGAAAGCTCAACAATTTAATAGGTTTTATTTGTTCAGGAAAAACGTTGATGAATTAATAATTTATCTACCTGAGGGTGAAAACCCACATCCAGTTAAATCACATTCTCTTGAACAATTTCAGAAAATACTACCAAGAACGAGAAGACTCGATACTAATACAGCCCTCCCAGATAGTGTACCGATTCAAAAATTAGTTCAAATTATCAATGGAAAGCCTGAAGGCACAAGATATGAATTATTATCTTTTGAAAAAAGAGATAAAATTAGATTATTGCTAGATCAATTAATGCAAAATTCAACCTTCTTTCAAAACTCACTTCCTCAAAATTCTCCATCTTCTAATAATGAGGAAAAAAAAGGAGATGAACTAATAAATACTCTTTTAAAAGAACTTGAAATTCACTATATAAATACAGATAAAGACAGCGAATTAAAGGAATAAAAAAGTGTAAAACTTGCCTATGACATGATATGCACTATTGCCAAGATTAGCAGGACAGCTATTGTTGAGCTAGCAAATGCAATGGGGAAAAATGATATAGGATATACGGAAGCATTAATAGATCAAATTAACAAACAACTATCAGCTAATCTAAATTTCCCGAAGTATTGGCCACAAGATAAAAAATTTCAAATTATCGTTCAAGCTAAAGATCATAATTTAGAATTCAGTATAGTCGATCGGACGGGAACAAAATATTCTTTTAAGGAGAGAAGCTCAGGTTTAAAATATTTTCTCAGTTACTTTATCCAACATAAGTCGTATCAACCACCTAATAGCATCCCTGAAATTCTTCTCATGGATGAACCTGACACCTACTTATCCAATCAAGCTCAACAGGATCTACTGAAGATTTTTGAAGAAGTTGCCAGTTCTGAAGATGGTACTCCTAGTTCTCAGGTAGTTTATGTTACTCACTCTCCTTTTCTGATCGATAAGAACCACTCTGAACGCATCCGTGTTTTGAATAAAGGAATTGGATATGAGGGGACACAAGTGGTTAAGAGTGCTGCCAATAACCGCTATGAACCGCTTCGTTCTTCATTAGGGGCATTTGTCGCTGAAACTGTTTATATCAGTCAGTGTAATCTTATGGTTGAGGGGCCGGTCGATCAAGTTTTGCTGGCAGGCGCATCAACTCATTTACAGCGAAGCGGTGCATCGGAGCTAGAAACTTTGAACTTGAATGAAATAACGATTGTGCCTGCTGGAGGAACTGGAAATGTTCCTTACATGACTTACTTAGCACGTGGTCGGGATACTGAGCAAGCAGCAGTGATTGTCCTTATGGACAGCGATTCAGATGGAAATAAAGCAAAGCTACAACTGACGGGGGAAAAGTATGGCTGGCAGCAGAATTATTTACTCAAACCACGTTATGTACTTCAAATCGGTGATTTGAGGAAACTAGGAGTGAATTTTCCGGAAAAACTCAAAGAGCCTCAAATAGAAGATATTATTCCTTTGAGGCTCAGTGTATTAGCAGCTCGCAAGTATGTAAAGTATTTTTATAGCATGGCAGAGCAGGATATACAAGATATCAAGGAAGAAGAGATTCAGAAAAAACTCGACGAAGGTATAACAATGTTCAAAGCGCTCAATTCCTGCGTTGAAGCGGCCTCGAAAAATAAACCACATTTAGACAAGCTTCCTTTTGCCAGAAGCGTCATTGAGGTAGTACAGGATCTTCATAAAAAAAGCTGTAGCGACCAAAAAGATTTAGATCCAAAAGATTTAGAGGCACTCAAGGAGTTCAACAATAACTTTAAAATTCTGTTCCGCGAACTTGATGAGCGAATTGCTGAAGCAGAACTTGAAAGAACGGGTGAAAAGGCTTCAGAGAAGATTTTGGGTTTAGCGGAAAGCTTCTTGAATAATCATCCTAATGGTGCTAAAAAAGAAGATGCTGTTGTTCTTTTACGTCAGGTAAATGCTTTGCTAATAGGAGATACTAACTTTGATGCTGAATTAATTGGAAAAGCGGTTGAAAATATCCGAGAAGTTCACAAGCTTGATACAAATCTAACGGAAAAAATCGAGAAATATCAGGAGTTTGAGACAGACATCAAAGCTTTGCATTATCAAGGAAAAAAGAAAGCTGAAGAACTTGCGGAAGAAGGCTAAAAAAAAAGGGACTTATAGAAGTTTGATTTTAGATGTCCATCTCAAAGTTATTGATGAAAACTGGTCGATCGATCTCGAATCCCCTTTTGTTATTGCCAAAATTCAGCCATATTTGCAGCATTGTGCTTAAAGTTTGCCCTCCAATCATTTACTACAAATATGATCGTTAACGATAAGCTTAAGAACATACTGACGCAATTACGATCGCACTCCGAGCAACTCTACGGCGATCGCCTCACCCAAATGGTACTTTACGGTTCCCAAGCCCGAGGTGACGCACGCCCCGACTCGGACATTGATATTTTAGTCGTCCTCAAAGGGCAAGTAAACCCAGGCGAAAAAATTAAAAGAACCAGCCACATTCGAGCCGATTTGTCGCTCCAAAATGATGAAGTGATTAGCTGTCTGTTTATGGACGAACAGCGATTTATACATTACAACGGGCCTTTATTGAGGAACATTCGCAAAGAGGGAATGTCATTTCTCAATAAGCCTTTGACGGGCGGGCAGGATGCCCACCCCACAAAAAAACTTACTCTTTGTGGAACAGGCATCTTGCCTGTTCTGGAGAATGCTAAAAGATGCAATTGCGAGCAGTTTCATCTCCTTTAACTTGCTCTACCACCGCCCTAAAATAGAATAATGAAATCCCCGACTTCTTCAAGAAGCCGGGGATATAAAACAAGAAAACAGCCCCTACAAATTAATGACTTCCCGCTCCAGCCGCCCGTTTAAACGCCTCATCCAACACTTCCGAAAGCGTTGGGTGCGTGTGCACTCGGAATGCTAAATTGTTCACCGAATCGCGCTGGGCGATCGCATTTGCCGCTTCCTGAATCAAATCCGAAGCGTGCAAACCGAAAATGTGAACTCCCAACAACTCTCCAGTATCTTTCCGGTAAATCACCTTAGCCGTACCGTCGGTTTCCCCTTCAGCAATAGCCTTAGAATTTCCCTTAAAATAAGTCTTGACAGAAGCTACCTCAAACCCTTCAGCTTTTCCTAACTCTTTTGCCGCAGGTTCCGTCATCCCCACATAGCTAATTTCCGGGTGAGTAAACGCCGCCGCCGGGATACTCAAATAGTCAACTTCGCGGGCACGGCCGCAAATATTTTCCACCGCAGCAATTCCCTGAGCAGACGCAGAATGCGCTAACATCATTTTGCCGTTAACATCGCCGATCGCCCACAAATTTTGCACCGGTTCTCCCGCCGCCAAAACCTGCATCTTATCGTTAACTGGGATATAACCGCGCATCGTTTCCACGCCAACAGTTTCTAACCCCAAATTCTTACTGACAGGAACTCGCCCAGTTGCTACCAAACAAGCATCAACTTCCAAAACTTCGACAATTTCCTTAGTTTTGAAATCAGCTAATTCAATAATGACCGGCGAACCAGGAGTAATCTTCTTCGCCAAAACACCTACTTTTGTTTCAATATCGCGGGGTGCAATTAACACTCGTTCTGCCAACTTAGCAATATCCGGGTCAAAAGTCGGCATCAACTGATCTAGAGCTTCAATCATCGTAATTTCGCAGCCCAGGGCCGTGTAAATATCCGAAAACTCCAAACCGATATAACCGCTGCCAATAATTGCGATCCACTTCGGCAGCGATTCCAACCTGACAGCATCATCGCTGGTAAATACAGTTTTGCCGTCAATTTCTATCCCGGGGGGGACGAAGGGAACCGAACCGGGAGCGAGAATAATATCCTTGGCGGTAATAGTTTTCTCGCCTTTATCGGTTTCGACGGTAATTTTTTGAGCACTGGCAATTTTGCCCCAACCTTGGATGACATCGACATTCAAACGTTTGAGGCTGTTGGTCAAGTCGCCGCGAAGTTTGCTAACAATAGTGTTAGCGTGATTGGCGATCGCCCCGCGATCGAAATCCACATTCCCCAACTGAATTCCCAAAGTCTTCAGGTGGTGGGCATTCCGCAACTCTCGCACTCGCCCCGAAGCCGCCAATAGCGCCTTCGAGGGAATGCAGCCGCGGTTGACGCAAGTCCCCCCCATGTCCCCTGCTTCGATAATTGCCACTTTCAGCCCGCAGCTAACCGCGTGTATGGCCGCGCCGTGTCCGCCCACGCCAGCGCCGATAATTGCTAAATCGTAATCAAATCCCTGAGTCACCTTAAAATCTCCTAATGCCTTTGAAATCTTAGGACTCAAGCAAAAAACACCGTCTCTCCGTCCTTTCGAGGTGGCGCGTTGCCATCGCAACCTTTGAACAGCGGTAATAGTTGCATAAGTCCTGTCTCCTTATTCTCGACTAGACTAGGGTTAATTAGACAACGAAAGAGCCGTAACTGAGATTTTTTCAGGGTCAATGATTTTGAGCTGGGTCTGCACCAAGTCTCAAATCACTCAGTAGGCGGCTGTAGAGTTAAATATAAGTTTGAAGGCTGACAATGGTCGCTGCAGGTTTTATATGGGGCAGCAAGTTCAGCAACAGGCATTCCACCGTCCGGTTAAATTGTGTGCGCTTGCTTGTTTTAGTCGGGTTTTCATGTCTGTACGCGCCGGGGGCGGGCAGAGTTTATTGGCAACTTTTAGAGTCTATGGAGTGGCTTATGACAGATGACGACCAGAAAGATTTACGCCGGGCCTCGGCTCAATCCTTTTTTGAGTCCCTGGATGAATTGTTCGATTCTATAGAATCGAACAGCACTCAAGCGGCACAACCTAAATCTCCACCGCCTCCGGCTAAGTCTGCGAGTCAGTCTTCGAGTTTGCCGAAGAAGACTAGACCGGCGAAAATTAATTTGTCGGATTTTGAAGATGCGATCGCCGATTTGGAACAGTTTATCCAGAGCAAACACCAGAAACGCCCTGAATCCAATCAATAGTGCGATGACAAATTTTCAAGTAAGGACTGTTGACTGTTAACTGTTGACTGTTGACAAGCGAAAAATTTTAGACCGAAGTTCCAGCTCCCAGATTCATCTGTGGAGTCAATTTTTAAATCTAAAATCTAAAATCTAAAATCTAAAATCGACTGGCTGTTAACGGTGCTTTAAGCTTAAGGTGCTTATGTCGCCGCCTACAATATATTCATATTTCATTGAGGATGGCTTTACAAGAATCAAGCCAAATAAATTATCTCACTTTACTATTAATAGCCTTATTTTTAGGCTTTGACGGCTGCGGTAATTGCCTCGCTCGCACTTCAATCGCGCGATCGCCGATCGCACTCAAAGGCAACTCCAATTCATCAAGATCATTGCGGAACTTGACCGGAATATCAGCACCGTTAATAATCGCTCCCAACAGCCGCGGCCCGGATTTATTCGACTCGTCCTCCTCAGATTCCAGCAACTGATCTGCAGCCTCAGACAACATACTAGACAAAGTGTAACCAGGCCGCGCCACCAAAATCATACCGTCCGTGTACGGTTCCAGCGTCAGCGCGTCGTTGCACTCGCTCAAAGCCGGAGAATCCACAACCACAAAATCAAAGCGGTTGCGAACATCCTCAAACAATCTCCGCATTTCGCTCGATTCGAGTACGGCGGAGGCTTGCCGCAAAAAGCCGGGACTCGGCACAACGTATAGATTCTCTACCTCTGGAACCAAAAGGACACACTCGCTAATATTGCCGTAATAGTGCAAAGGTTCCACCGTCGCCAAAGGATCGGCAGCAATTTTCAAAGATTCAACGTTAGAAGCCGATCGCAAATCTGCTTCAATTAGCAAAGTCCGTTTACCCGATCGAGCCGATGCAATTGCCAAATTGTAAGCACTAAAACTTTTCCCCTCCAAAGGCGCCGCCGAAGTCAGCAACACCACCTTCACCGGTTTGTCCCCAATCCGGCGCAAATTAGTACGCAACCGCTCGTAAAATTCCAAATAGGGAGAATTTACCTCCAGGGCCAGAGGCATTTCATCGCCGTAGGAATCAAACACCGTGACTTCAGGCAAAACTGCCAGTATCGGCACCTCTTTTTCCACCAAAGCCGCCCGCACTTCTTCCCAACTGTAAAACTTGCCGTTGAGCATCCCCAACAAAAATATCAACCCCCCGCCCAGCAGCAATCCCACAAATCCGCCCACCGCCAGCATCACGGGCAAACCTCTCTTGTTTGACTCAACGTCATCAGTTTTCGGAAATTCGGCGATTCTCAAACTCCCCGTTGTCTCAGCTACCGCCGCCTCAGCATCTACCAAAGCCGACTGCATCTTGTCGTAGAGAGCTTTTTTGAACGCCACTTGCTGGGCTAACCGAGCTTGTTCTAACTGCTTGTTGGGGATTGTCGCGTGTTCCCGGCGCAATTCTTTTTCAGTTTTCTCGATTCCTTGAAGTTGCTGTTGCACCGTATCGTGCTGCGTTTGCAAAGCAATCAAAGTTTGAGCTAACTGCTGTCTGGCCGGATCTAAAGAAGAGTCTACCCGAATTCGATCGGCACTTCTGAGCGGAGCCGCCACCCCGTTACCGCCGAGTACCTCAGATTGCCGCTGCTGCAACTGCTGCTCAAAAGCAAGTTTTTGTTTGAGCAATTCTACAATTTTCGGGTGTTCCTCCTGCAAGTCGCTGCGGAGAATTTTGAGCTGAGATTCGATCGAAAACAATTGCACTCGCAGTTGGGCAATAATTGGATCGGCAGAGAGTGCTTGAGCGACGTAAGCTTGCTCCACATTCAATCCCAAGCGAGCCTGCAAACTATTAATTTGAGCTTCAATTCCTCCCAACTGCACGCGGAGTTGCCGCTGCTGCTGTTGGATGCTGGTAATCGCTTGCGGCAAAGCACCGCTCTGAGCTGCTAAAATTGAAGTTCCTTCTCGTTTTTCGTAGGCTTCAAGTTTTGCTTCCGTCTCTCGGAGTTCCTCAGTTACTTTCGGCAAACGCTGGTTAATTTGGGCGATCGTCGCTCGCAGTCTAGAAGTATTAAATGTTTTGCTGTACTCCACCATTTCCTTCATCAGCGTCTCTACTACCTCTACTGCTTTTTTACGATCGGCATTTTTGTACAATACTTGAATCAAAGCGCTGGGGTCATTATTCTTAGTGGGCATCTTTACTTGCACATCTTTTGCCAGCTTTTTAGCCAAAGCCTGTACTTTTTTTGCCGCTTCTTCTTGGTTTAATTTTTGTTGGGGTTTGATGAGTTTTTCTGCGGCTGGTTTAATCACCCTTGTATCCAGCAGCATATCTTTAGTTATTTCTTGTCCTTCCTGTTGAATTTTAGTAGTAGTCGATGAAAAAATCACGCTCGGTCTGTCGTAGGCCAGCGTACCTATTGCAACGTAAACTGGCGCCGCCTTTGGCTGCAGGGCCACTACTCCCGACACCCCCACACTCACCGCGAGAGTAGCCAGTCCCACCCACTTGTATTGGTCGAAAGCAATTAAATAACGTTTGACAACTGATAAAGTCATGACGATTTTAGATTTTAGATTTTAGATTGCTAATTGTTAACGATAACTAATGATTGCTGACAAATGATACCCATTTCCCAAAAAGCTGCAACTGTAGGTAAATTGTAAACGCATATCGCATAAGTCATTCCCCATCGAAACTCGCAAATTTAATTTTTAAAATGGTATGACTACCTATCATTACGTGACGGGCCGAACAAATCTGTTACCCCATTTCTCAACTGTTCAAAGAACAGAATAAATCCCAAAGTATCCCGGAATGGTCGAGTAAAAGTATTGATTACATAACCAATACGCTCTACCAAATTCCTACCAATCACAATCACATCATTATCTTCGAGCATCGGGTTCTGAGAAACATTGCCCTCCAAAGCAGCTTTAGCATCTATCGAACGGTTGATTGCTCTACCTTGCTTTTCGTCGAACCGAATCAGGGCTATTTTCCGCAAGTCAGCTAGATTAACAGGCAAGTTGTTGAGAGCATCCAAAAACCTGCTGCCATTTTCTACGTAGAACGAGGTCAAACCACCACTAGCGTAACTCAAAACTCGAACGTAGATCCTCGGCTTAATCAGGGTAGACCGCGCCACCAGAGCTTTGTCGTAGTTTAGGTTTTTGGTACTAGCGTCCAATTCCGGGATGACAATCACATCTCCCGAGGCCAAAGGAAAATCGAACAAATCGTTAGCGTTTGCTAGGGGAGTGTAGAGGTCGATTGGTTCCTCCACCGAGGAGCCGTCCATCAGCGTCCGCCGCACTCGCACCTCCCGCAAATCGGCTTTTCCCGTCACTCCCCCCGCAATCACCAAAGCAGCCGAAATTCGACCAGAACCCGCCGGAAGCGTGTAAAAACCCGGTTTGCTGACTTCTCCGGTGACAGTGATTTGGACGGGGACAGCAGCAGCAGCGAGGCTGTACCTGGATGCTAAATCTTGATCGGATTTGCGATCGGGCGTAACCTGTTTATACGGTACGACGATCGCATCTCCATCTTCCAAACGCAAATCCGGCGGAGCAATACCAGTTTGCAACGGTGTCAAAATATCAACAACTTGCTCCGCGACAGCACCTCCCGGCAGAGTCCGCCGCACCCGCACCGCCCGCAGTTCCGCCGTAGGATTAGTCCCAGCAGCAGCCGCCAGAGCCGCAGGAAGCTGGGGGGTTTGCAGCGGATAAAAACCCGGTCTGGCCACTTCCCCCGTCACCGTCACCACTACCGGGCGCTGAACCAGCAAAGCAGCCGAGACTTGAGGATTTTTGATAAATTGGCCAAAGCGCTCGCGGAGGCGCTGCTGTGATTCTTCGACGGTAAGACCGCGCACATTTACTGTTCCGATTAGCGGTAGTACAATTACCCCTTCAGGGCTGATTGGACCTGTAAAACCTAGCTCTGGGAAGCGCTGAACTTGAACAGAAATCTGGTCTCCCGGGCCAAGGCGGTAGGGCCGATTCCGAAAAGCTGGGTTAATATCCCGGTTGAAATTGGCAGGCGGCAGTGGCGGTACGCGCAATGGCGGTGGCGGCAGGAGCCGCTCGTCTCTTGGAACAACAGATTGAGCTAAAGCCGTTTCCGAAAAAATTTTGCTGTTAAAGCCCCAGAATACAGCAGCAAAAGATAGAGTCCAAGCAGTTGAATACAGACCTGCCAAGGAAAAAGCGAGGCGATTTTTAATAGTGGATTTTTCCCGCATTTTGATAGGATTTAAAAAAGTAATATTTTGAATAATGACCTGACTTGTAAGTTTCATCTAAATATAGCGACGAGAAAAAACAATAAGATATTTTAGGGGCGAGTTGAAGCCGGATATTTACTAGGAAGCAGTTGATTTTGGCAAAACCCGCCCACCCCCTAGGCCTATTTATTTGCACCTACCTGCTTACTCAAAGCGAAAAGTTTCTGTAATTAATTTAGCCTGGACACTTTCGGCAAGAGATTCCAGCAATGGTTGAGCTATCTTAATGTCGCCCTGCGGTTGAATGGGAAGGATGATACTGACAGCAACCCAAGAGGCGCGGCGGTTCGACAGTCTAGCAATGCTGTCTTCCCAAAACCAACGGCTGGTTGCTGGAGAACCACCGTTAGGCCAAGCGTACCACTGCATGACAGCAAAAGTTTGTTGGGGATTCCAGCTTCGGAAAAACCGGGCCTCGACGGTAGAGGGCGGCTTGTCGGGTATGGGCGCTAATTTAACTGTAAACCTCAAAGTGCGATGAGAATCTGTTTGCCACCGGTGAAATCCATCAATATCTAACCATTCTACCTGGGGCTGGTTTTTGGGGCCATTTTGAGGCAACAGCAATAAAATGGCAACTGTTCGATCATTTTTAATTTCTTCAGCTAACCATCTGTGACCGCCAATTTGGACGTTATTCTGGACCCGCATCACCTGCCACCCGGGAAGTGTCATCCCGTTTTGGCGCAAACTTTTCAATTGCTTGAGGTTTGCAACAGTTGGCGGGTTTGTCCAAGGCCACCTTCCTGTCGCGTAGCCGGGAATTGCTACTACCCCAACCAGTATCAGCAAAAACACCAGTATCATAATTTTAGATAATTGATACCGCCGCAGTAATTTCCGTGCTGAAATCATCTGTTTCATTAATTGCTAGACTGGCTTGGGAAATACTTTTCTACCCCGTTGAGGAGAAGTACCAATAAGCCTAGTATACAAGCAGAATACAAGTCTCCGCCCCATCCGGCGTGCAGCCAAGTAAAAAGCCCCTCTCTCTCGGTTCCGTGAAAGTAAGTGAGCAAAGTGTTGCGGACAATGTTGGAAGTGATGCTAATGATGGATGTACTAACTAAAAACAAAATGCTTCTTTTGTGAGAACTCCAAACTCCCGTCCAATCTAGCAGAATTAAGCTGACGTAAAGACTGGTAAACAGCATTTTCAAGCCTGCACAGTGCGGAGCAACTTCTACAATGCGATCGTTTACGTACAGATAAATTTCTTCCACTCTCACGTTGAGACCAACTTTAATTAATATCAATCCTGATGTCTCAGCAATGAATTGCTGCAACGGCAAGGCGTAGGGTTCAATGAGGTAAGGAATGTGGTTTGGCGAGGCAAAAAATACAAATAAAAGCGGCATCGCCTGCAATTTCAAGCCGGGAATTCCTTTTAAAGATAAGCAAATGCTGGCCAGCATTACGGGCAGGGATAAATTTACTAAATCGCTCAAGCGACTCAGATAAAAAAGCGTGGCTAGTACCAGCAAAAAGCCTCCCACAGGATGCGGTGAGTTGGGCAAGCTGCGCCAGCACTTTCGGTTCATCCAAGCAGTATAAGCTGCGTAGGGCAAACCAATTAGTCCGTGGCTGAAATATTCGTGTTCGAGGCTGATGCTTTTGTTAAACCAGCCGTCGTACCAGTGTAATAGCAGGGGGGCGTACAGCAGCACTAGGAGCACCGTGATACCTTCCGCCAGGAGGTATCGCTTGAAAACAATGCGAATTCTGCGCTGGATGTGCATGGTTTGAGAAGTTTTAAGATTGCCGCGCTGGATTCGCAACGCTTTCGGGTTTTAAACTGTGAGTTAAAGATTTATTAATTCCCCACCAAAACGCTTTGAGAACCGCACCTTACTGCTTGAAACACCTGCCGCATAAATTTTATGAACAATTAGCAATTCAATGATAGTACGATCGCCCGAACAACTTGCTCGATCTGAGTATTGCTCAATCCGGGATACATTGGCAATGATAAAATTTGTTGGCACAGGGTTTCTGCGCGGGGGAAGTCGCCCCGATTGCCTAAGTTTTGGTAGGCGGGTTGCAGGTGACAAGGTACGGGATAGTGTATGCCTGTTTGAATGCCGTCTTGGGCGAGTTTTTCCTGAAGGGTGTTGCGGTCGATCGAGCTTTCCTCAGTAATTTTGATCACATAGAGGTGATAAATGTGACCGCTGCTGCTGTGGTTGGCGATCGGTACAATGCCTTTGTGTTTCAATGGTGCTAGTAGAGTATTGTAGTGTTGGGCGGCGTCGGTGCGATCGCGATTCCATTTTTCTAAGTAAGGCAATTTAACGTTGAGCACGGCGGCTTGCAAATTGTCGAGGCGGCTGTTGGTGCCAATTTCTGTGTGCAAATATTTACTGGGTGCTCCGTAATTGCGGAGAGTTCGCATTTTGTCTGCCAGTTGTGCATCGTTAGTAATTAACATCCCGCCGTCGCCAAAAGAACCGAGGTTTTTGCTGGGATAAAAGCTGAATGCTGCTGCTTTACCAATGGAACCAGCGCGGTATCCTTCTCTGTGGGCTAAGTGCGCTTGGGCGGCATCTTCAAATATGATTAAATCGTGGCGGTTTGCAAAATCTAAAAGCTGCCCGGGCGATACCATTTGACCGTAAAGGTGTACGGGAATAATTGCTTTAGTTTTCGAGGTAACTGCTGTTTCGGCTGCTGTGAGGTCAATCAGGGCGGTTTCCGGGTCGCAATCTACAAGAATAGGTATAGCTTTGGCTTGGAGGACGGCGATCGCGGTGGCGATAAAAGTGTTAGCGGGTATGATAATTTCGTCGCCCGCATTAATGCCGCAAGCTTGGAGTCCCAGAGCGATCGCATCAGTTCCGCAAGCCACTCCTACGCCGTATTTTACTCCAGAAGCTGCTGCAAATGCTGTTTCAAATTCGGCGAGTGCATCGCCTAAAATAAAGTCTCCTTCCTGGATGATTTTTCTAATAGCTTCTGCTATTTGCGATTGAATTGGTTGGTGTTGCAATGAGAAGTTTACAAACGGAACTTTTGGCGGGCGGTTACTCATAAACTATCGAGGCATAATTCTTTATATTAACATTTTAGTGCGGATAGCATTTGATTTTTTTTAACCGCAGAGGACGCATAGTAAAAGAGGGGAAAGGGAGAGTTTTTCCGGAATAGCTGCGCTTCACGTACTTTTTTTTGATTCAGCAACTAAATGAGTTTTTTCGGTAATATAGAAGCAGATAATTTTGCAGCAAGCAATCGCAATCATGGAATACAAAAAACTCGGCGACAGCGACTTATCAGTATCTGAAATCTGTTTGGGTACGATGACTTACGGCCAGCAGAATACCGTTGAGGAAGCGGCCCAACAGCTCGATTTTGCGATCGATAGAGGAATCAACTTTATCGATACGGCAGAAATGTATCCTGTCCCTGGAAAGGCGGAAACTCAGGGAAAAACAGAGGAATATATCGGCGAATGGTTGGCGAAACAGCAGCGGGATAAAGTCATTATAGCGACTAAAGTGGCGGGCAGAAGCACTCGCTTAAAGTGGATTCGGGAAGGAAAAAATCAGATCGATCGCCCAAATGTCGAAAAAGCCCTGAATGACAGCCTGAAGCGCTTGCAAACTGACTACATCGACCTGTATCAAATCCACTGGCCCGATCGCTACGTCCCGCTATTTGGCGCGCCGGATTACGACATCGCCCAAGAGCACGAAACAGTCCCGATTTTGGAACAGTTAGAGGTATTTGCTGACTTAATTAAAGCTGGCAAAATCCGCTATTTGGGTTTGAGTAACGAGACGCCTTGGGGAGTTTGCGAGTTCTGCACGTTGGCGGAAAAACACGGTTTGCCGAAAGTTGTTTCGATTCAGAATGCTTTCAGTTTGACCAATCGGACATTTCACCTAAATTTAGCAGAAACTTGCCGCTTTAAGAATGTGGGATTGATGGCTTACAGTCCTTTGGGGTTTGGGCTGTTAACGGGTAAATACTTGAATGGAATTCCCGAAAATTCAAGGTTGGCTTTATTTGCTGGATTTGGTCAGCGTTACGATAAAACTAATCTGAACGATGCGGTGAAAGCGTATGTTGAGATTGCGGGGAAACATGGGATAAGTCCGGCGCAGATGGCTTTGGCGTATGTGCGATCGCGCTGGTTTGTCACGAGCACAATTATCGGTGCAACCAGTCTCGAACAATTGGAGGAAAATATCGGTAGTTTGGAGGTTAATTTGGATAAGGATATCATAGCGGAAATCGATGCGGTGCACGCTAAGTATCCGAATCCGACACCGTAAGTTTATTAGTAGGTTGGGTTGAGGTAACAAAACCCAACTTACCACTTTAATATGCGAAAATTACATAAACAGAACTTACGCACTCCCCCAAAGAAACCGGGTTTTTTAGTGAATCTGCAGGCTGTAACGAAGTTTTATCGCAAAAAACCCGGTTTGTGAGTTCCCCTGCGTAAGTTTTAGTTGAGGAAGTTTGCAACTTCTGGTTGGGAAAAGGTTTTTGAATGCGATCGCACTCACGTATTAGATGTGCTAAGAGGTTTTCTTCAGGAAGTGATGCAGCTAGCTGTAGATCGAGGTTACATCACGCTGGAAGAGAAGACGGATACTGTGGTATTGAGCAAGTAGTTGGTTTGGGTGGTGTTAAGGGCGATCGGTCTTTTTGTTGTCAATGAACATTTAAACCTTGTTTAACATCCGTTCCCAGCCCTGGGAAGGCGATCGCACTTTTTGTTGTCAATGAATATTTTAACCGCAGATGATGTACGGGCGAGACGCCCGTATCACAAATCATGTACGGGCGAGACGCCCGTACCACGATAGCCCCGGCTGTTTCTGGTGGCGCAATTTTGCGATCGGCGAGGGCGATGGGTTCAGTTAAACTCACTGCATCGAATAACTGAAATTTGCTCATTGCTGTCTCCCAAATCGCTTGTTGACTTGGATACTGTCGATCGGTAGGGGCGATCGTAAATAAAAGTCACTTTTTTTAGTACAAAAGTATCAGTGTAGTTTAGTACACAAGTATTTATGTAGTTTAGCACACAAGTATTTATGTAAAACACAAGTATTTATGTAAAACACAAGTATTTATGTAAAACACAAGTATTTATGTAAAACACAAGTATTTATGTAAATCACAAGTATTTATGTAAAACACAAGTATTTATGTAAATCACAAGTATTTATGTAAATCACAAGTATTTATGTAAATCACAAGTATTTATGTAAATCACAAGTATTTATGTAAATC
>NZ_JAUBUG010000016.1:0-32042 GCF_036705345.1 Microcoleus sp. B3-D2 | reverse complement strand
ACAAGTATTTATGTAGTTTAGTACAAAAGTCTCTTATGGTGCTTGCAATAACAGGATAAGATACCGCGATAACACTCAGTTTCAATCCCGAATCTTTCGTGAGTAAATATCCAAAAAAGACTTGACAATTGGCCGGAAAACCGTTAAAAATAAATAAGCCCCTACACCTACAAGTGATAGGGACTCTCTGTTGTAATTCAGAATCTAGAAGCGACTGCACTGACCTGTATCAAGCCGTTCTAAAGATTCTTGTCGCAGACTTCTGCAATTGATCAGCGTAGATCTGCGTGCATCTGCGGTTCAAAGTAGTAAAAACGAAAAAGGCCGTCTGAACTCCTAATTCAGACAGAACCCTCGTTTTGGCTAGAAAACTCCAGGTGGTTTGACCTCTTAACTTCAGACCACCAACAGCACACCTAACCACAAAATATATGTGCCAACATTTTAGCGCAAAAGATGGACAATTGTATCCTAACCCTTTAGGCTGGCAAGTCCGTACCATGCTGATTGCTATAGCCCAACTGGTAGTGAAAGGCAGGGGCATCGTTAACCCGCCAGACTTTAGCCACCTGAGTAATGACCAAATTTACGATTTCATAGCTAAGTTTGGACAAGCTCAATAGCTATGTAACCTTTCTGATGATTAGCGTTCAGACAAAAACTTATCCGATCGCGAATCAGCCCAAAGGTTAGGAATCTGATAAAAAGCGCGATCGCCCTTCCCATCCAAAAAATAGGACAATGGTAAAAGGCGATCGCACTTCACCTAAATGCTTAATACGATCGCACTTTTTCCTGTTTTTCCTGCAAAAACTCTGCAAAGTCGCAGACTTCAGCAATTCATCAGCGTTTATCTGCGTGCATCTGCGGTTAAAAATCCCCCTCAATTCCCTGATAACAAGCTTAATGTCCCAATAGCTTATCCCGCAAATGCTTAATACGATCGCGCAATTTACCCGCCTCCTCAAACTCCAACTTCTTAGCCGCCGCCTTCATCTGCGCTTCCAACCGCCCGATTAACTGAGGAATCTCATCCAAAGATAACTCGTTTACCTGTTCGTAAACCTCCTCCAACTGCTGAGAATTCAGCTTGCGCGACACATCCAAAAATGCCAAAATCGCATTACTCGATCGCTTTTTCGCGATCGGCTGCGGCGTAATCCCGTGCATCTTATTGTACGCTAGCTGAATCCCCCGGCGTCGATCCGTTTCGTCGATCGCCTTCACCATACTATCCGTCAAATTATCCGCGTACAGAATAGCCTGTCCCTGAACGTGCCGCGCCGCCCTTCCAATCGTTTGAATCAACGAACGTCCCGATCGCAAAAACCCCTCTTTATCCGCATCCAAAATTACCACCAGCGAAACTTCCGGCAAATCCAAACCTTCCCGCAGCAAGTTAACACCAATCAATACATCAAACTTACCATCCTGCAAATCTTGGATAATTTCGATGCGTTGAATCGACTGAATTTCCGAGTGCAAATACCGCACTCTAATTCCCCTTTCCTGCAAATATTCGGTTAAATCTTCCGCCATCCGCTTGGTTAAAGTCGTCACCAAAACTCGCTCGTCCCGACTTACTCTCTCCTTGATTTCCCCCAACAAATCATCAATTTGTCCTTCCGTCGGGCGCACAAAAATTGTCGGATCTATTACTCCGGTAGGGCGAATTACTTGCTCTGCAACTCTGCCTTCAGATATTTCCATTTCCCAATCCCCAGGCGTAGCAGAAACAAAGATGCACTGATTTTCTTTTGCCCAGAATTCCTCTGCTTTCAAAGGGCGGTTATCGGCCGCGCTGGGCAAACGAAAACCGTGTTCGATCAATACTTTTTTGCGCGCTTGGTCGCCGTTGTACATCCCCCGAATTTGCGGCACTGTGACGTGAGATTCATCTATCACCAACATCCAATCTTTCGGGAAATAATCAATCAAACATTCTGGCGGTTCCCCCGCATTTCTCCCTGCTAAATGCCGCGAATAATTCTCGACTCCGTTGCAGTAACCTACCTCGCGCAGCATTTCCAAATCGTAGCGCGTGCGCTGTTCCAACCGCTGAGATTCTAATAGTTTACCCTGTTTTTCAAATTCTGCCAATCGGTCTTCTAATTCTAGTTCTATTCCTTGGCAAGCTGCCTCTAATTTATCTTCTGCCGTGACAAAGTGGCGCGCTGGATAGATATTTAAAGCCGTTGAACTTTGCAGGATTTTACCTGTTACGGGGTCAACGTAGCGAATGGCATCGATTTCATCTCCGAAAAACTCAACGCGAATAATTCTATCTTCGTAAGCGGGGCCGATTTCCAAAACATCGCCTTTGACGCGAAATTTGCCTCTGCCTAAATCTATATCGTTGCGGCTGTATTGGACGTTGACTAAATCGCGCAAAATTTGCCGCTGGTTGACTTGCATTCCTACTCGCAAAGGGATAGATGCTTTCAGGTATTCTGCGGGCATTCCCAAACCGTAGATGCAGCTAATTGAAGCAACTACAATTACGTCGCGGCGTTCAAAGAGCGATCGCGTGGCGGAGTGCCGCAGCATATCGATCTCGTCGTTAATTGCGGCCGTTTTCTCAATGAAAGTATCGGTGACGGCAATGTATGCTTCAGGTTGGTAGTAGTCGTAATAACTGACAAAGTATTCGACTGCATTGTTCGGGAAAAAATTTCGCAGTTCGTTGCACAGTTGAGCTGCCAGGGTTTTGTTGTGTGCTAGGACTAAAGTGGGTCTGCCAACTTTTTCAATCACCGAGGCAATGGAGAAGGTTTTGCCCGTACCTGTGGCACCGAGTAAGGTTTGAAATCGATCGCCCGCTTCGATGCCTTTGACAAGTTGCTCGATCGCTAGCGGTTGGTCGCCTGTGGGCTGGAAGGGCGCTTGCAATTGAAAAGATGCTGCCGCAGTTACCATAGGAAAATGTAGCTATTACCCATAAATCTTAACAAAAATGCAGAGATTCTGCAATTTCGTTAAAAAAATAGTTAGACTTTGTAATATTATTTTAATCATCGGCCGAAATAGAAAGCAGAAAGCCAAGAAAAGCAGTTGTCCGCACCCAGCAATCAACACCCAAAAATAAGCGAGGAAAAGAATTATGGATACGAGGAGCACAGGTACAGGCAAAGGCAAAGCACTCGCCCGCCGCGGCAAAGGAGGTTCCAAAAGCCAACCGACAGAACCCACGGATGCCAAAGCAACAGGAATTCAACTTTATCGGCCTCAACTCATGCATGACAACCGCCCCGTCGGCCCTGACGATTTTACCATCAGCGAGACCGTCTCGATATCGGGGAACCGCCCGATCGGCACTAGCACCCTGCACCTCAGCGAAACCTACGGCACTGTAGGCAATCGCCCGGTCGAATCCAGCGACTTTGAAGTGGTTGCTACACTCGGCAATCGCCCGATCGGCTCCAGCGCCATGCAAGTCAGCGAAATGTTCAGTATGTCCGGTGCCCGCCCTATTGGCATGAGCACTCTGCACATTGATGAAGTTTACTCCACAATGGGAGGAAATCGCCCTATTGCTTCAAACGAAATTGACGATAGCTCGGCATTAATGGGCTTTTTAGATTAATTAGTCAGTTGTTAGTTGTTAAGCTGTTGCGACATTTAAAGTGTATGTCAAAAACAATCAAATAATGAGTAGGGTGGGCGTCCAGCCCGCCTCGAATATTCAATTTAAATGCGCGACAGCTTAGTGGTTAGTTGTTAGTTTTTAGTTGTTATCTGCTACCAATAACTAATAACTAATAACCACTGCCAACAGTCAACAGTCAACAGTCAACAGTCAACAGTCAGCAGTCAACAGTCAACTAACTACTTCTCGATACCCTGATATTTACTCAATAAAGCAGCAAAGCGCTTGTAATCCACAGGCTTCCTCACATACTCCGCCACTCCCAATTCCCAACCCTGATTTTGGTCGTCCAAAAAAGTTATCATAATCACTGGAATATCAACCAAATCTCGATCGGCTTTCAACGCCGACAGCACCGCCCAGCCGTCCATACTTGGCATCATTACGTCTAGAATAATCGCGTCCGGCAGCAACTCCTTAGCCAACAGAAGCCCCCCTTGACCGCTAGCCGACGATCGCACCCGAAATCCCTGTTTCGACAAGCAGCGAGTCATCAAATCCCGCGCGTCCGGATCGTCGTCAATCACCAGCACAGTAGCAGCATCCGGCAGATCCAGCGGTTGCGATCGCACTGCTTTTTGCTTCGCTTCTGTCGCTTCTGCACTCGTGTCTAAATCCTGGGAAGGCTCGGCCTCAATTTCTGGGATTTCTTGCTCGTCCTGCGGTTCTTTCGGCGGGCTTGTAATCGCAATCGGCAACCGGATCGTAAAACTAGAACCGCAATTAAATTCGCTCTCAACGGTAATGTCTCCGCCCATCATCTGGCAAAATTTCCGGCTAATTGTCAGCCCCAAACCCGTGCCGCCGTATTTGCGGGTAGTAGAATTGTCCGCTTGAGTGAAAGCTCCGAACAGCCTCGACACCTGATCGTCAGTCATGCCGATGCCGGTATCGGTTACTTGAAAGACGATCGAAGGCTGTGGACACCGAGAAGGATCTGCCGAGAGTTCTTCGGAATTGCCGATCGGCAAAACCTCCCCTTCTTCTTTCCAAACATTAATCGTAATTTTGCCTCGATCGGTAAACTTAGCAGCATTGGTCACCAAATTCAACAGCGCTTGCCGCAGCTTTGACACATCAGAGTATATCGTGCCAATATTGCGATCGCAATTCACAATCAAAGTATTGCCATTTTTCCCTAGCTGGGGTTGAACAGTAGTGACAACCTGCTCGAGCAAATTCAACACATCAAAAGTCTCCAAGAAAAGAGTCATCTTTCCTGCTTCAATTTTAGAAATATCCAGGATGTCGCTAATAATGTTGAGCAACTGCTTGCCGGCCATATTAATGCTTGCCAAATCCATCACAAACTCTTCTTCGCCGAGTTCCAGAGCCTCTTCTTGCAGCAGCTCGCTGTACCCAATAATCGCATTCAAGGGCGTCCGCAACTCGTGAGTCATATTTGCCAAAAAAGTGCTTTTCGCCCGGTTGGCAGCTTCGGCAGCATTCTTAGCGACTTCCAATTCCTCCGATCGTTCCTCTAGCTGCCGCTGCCGCACTTCCAAACCGTTGAGCAAACTGTTAATTTGCTGAGCCATGGTATTGAGAGTAGAAGATAGCACCCCGATCGCGTCATTAGAAACAACAGGCGAGCGAGCCGTCAAATCACCGCTCGCCATCTGTTCGGCAGTTTCCCGCAGCAAGCCGAGATTCCGAATAATTGCCGACACCGACACAAAACCCACTATCCCCGCGATCGCACTCAAAACCAAAGCCCCCAGCAGCCAGTGCTGAGTGCGGCTTACCACTGCCAGAGTTTGCTGCACCAGCACCGCCATTGCGGCCTCAGAAACCCCCGCCGCCGGATGTGAGGCAGCCTCTATTGTCAGCAAATAGTTCTTCATCTCCACAGAACCCATCCACCCGACTCCCACCGCCATCCAAGTTATCAGTACCAAGATGACAAACAGCCCGCTCAAAGACGCCCGAGTTCCCAGAGAAATCCCCCTCGTAGCAAGTGCCGCCGCCCAAGGATAGCCCTTGAGAAAAGGATCTGGCGGAACCGGTGCGCCGGAATTCCAAATCTCCTCAATTTGACCGTCTGCCCTCACCTTGCCAATCCTCACTGTTTTCCAGATATGCTGAGTTTGGGCATCTATTTTTACCTTGCCCGAGGGCGCTGCAAACTCAATATTTTTAGCAGCCGCCCTGACTTTAACCGCATCTGTCGAACCAGCTTTTTCTACTGCTTGCTTCCACAGGTAAACGCCCAAATAAGCCGCTTCGATCGGGTCATCGGTGACTCGATTTTCCCCGTATCGGGCTTTATAAGCCTTGACAAACTTACGATTTTCCGGTGTATCCACCGTTTGAAAATAGTTCCAAACCACCAAATGTCCCGCAATATTGGACGGCCCGATCGCCCGCACTTCCTCTTCTGCTACGCTGACCGACATCACGGGCAAATCCTCGGGTTTCACGCCAGCTTCCCGCAACTTTTGGAAAAAAGCCACATTGCTGTCGCCGTTGAGAGTGTTGAGAATAGCATCTGGTTTCACTGCTAAAATATGTGCGATCGCCTCGCCCACTTCCCTATAACCCAGTGGCAGATACACTTCCCCCGCCAACTCTCCCCCCAGTGCCGCCAGTTGAGCTTTCACAATCCGATTTGCTGTCCGGGGAAAGAGATAGTCCGAACCCAACAGGAAAATTTTCCGCTTCCCCTGTGCCAGCAAGTAATTCACCCCAGGCACAATCTGTTGGTTCGGGGCAGCACCAGTGTAGAAAATATTCGGACACTGTTCTAGCCCTTCATACTGCACCGGATAGAACAGCAACCCGTTGCCCTGCTCGAAAGCAGGCAGTACAGCTTTGCGGCTAGCCGAAGTCCAACAGCCAAATACCACCGCCACCTGCGCTTCTAAGAGCAATTGCTTAGCTTTTTGAGCAAAAGTCTGCAAATCGCTGGCTCCATCTTCTATAACCGCTTCCAAGGGGCGTCCGAGCACCCCTCCCGCCGCATTAATTTCCTCAACAGCCAACAGCGTCGCATCTTTAACAGAAATTTCGCTGATGGACATCGTGCCCGTCAGCGAATGCAACACGCCTATTTTGATCGGCTTACGAGTCGGGCCGGCTGCTTCGAGGGGGTTACTGCTCCTTGCTCCCATAGGGTTTTAGATACTTTTTACTAATAACAGAAATTTTAGTTGGCTCCGGCAGGAAGTTAGCCTTGAGGCTAAGTCTTGTTTAGCAGATTATTTAACCCGAGCGTCACACAACTGGCCAATTGCGGCACCGTGTTGATTTTAAGGGTCAAACTGCTCTACATCTGACTTAAGTCTGCACTAAATCTGTCGCCTATTTCTCTCTTCATCTTTTACGGATCTCGAAACAGCCTCATCAAACAAACCACAAAAGGTACTTATGGCGATCGCGCCGCAGAAAAATTATCCCCCCTCCTCCCATTTCCCCAACTCATTCACTGCCCGTGCCTTGCGACTCACCAAGCAATCTCACGCACTATTCCCCTTCCCCTATCTCCTTTGGGGCTAATGGAAGTTTCCGTAATTTATCTTAACTATAAAACTCAAAACTCTTCACCATCCCCTATCTCCCTTCAGACAGAGGGAAATCTTCGTGATTTCCCTTATAATAAACATAAGGTTAACTTCTAAGTACCTTTGTTAAAAATAAATTTTGCAAACAATAAGGGAAAAAGTAATGAATACTGAAGAAAACGCGACCCACACTGGTAGGGAGAATCAAGTCACCCTACCAAAGTCCCGGGAAATATTGCTCGGGGAGGAAACAGAAAAAGCCCTCGGTCAGCAAAAAAAAGAAGATGCTCAAACTATGCGCGCTGTAGAACAGTTGAAAGAAGAACTTCAGCACAGAATAGATGAAGAATGTCATCACAAGGTAGATTAAAACTAATACGAATTTTTTTCTGGTGTGGGTAAGATGCGGTCTTGCCCACACCCGCTTTTTTAAGGCAGAATTAAATAAAATTTAAAAGTTATAAATTATTTTGGGTTTAAAAAAATAGTCTTGGACGCACGGGCGACCATCCAGCAGTTTTTTACAAAAATACTTGATGGCAGCCAGCAGAAACGGTAAAAAAAGCCGGTAAGGTTAAGTATGAAAGTGGCAGTCCGTCTAAAAGTGAAAAATAATTTTTCCATCTTTCATGTTCCCTCTTCATTGTTTCTTCCTAGAGGTAGAGTGCAACGCAGCTCCTAGTTACCTATGATGAGTTTAGTAAGTAAAAAATGTCTGATTAGATACACATAGGGAGAAACCCATGAGCACTGAAGATAGAGCAAAGGCAACTGGCAACAACATCGCAGGCGCTGCTCAAGAAGCCTTGGGCAATGTTACTGGCGACCCGAAGGATAAAGCAGAAGGCAAAGCCAAGCAAGCAAAAGCTGAAGCTGGTCATGCGATCGAAGATGTGAAAGATGAGCTCAAAAAGAAACTAGACTAAGCCTAATACTAATTGAGAGGGTCGAGCAACCTGACCCTTTCAAGTATGCCAAATGTTTTGTGAACGGAGGAAAAAAGGTGAGTTTATTGCAGCAGAGTCGCAAAATAATTGCGGGCTTACTCTTGGTTTTAATGCTGGCTGTTACGACTGCCTGCGCGCCCAGCGTTTCAACCCAAAAACCGAGTGATGTACCTGTAGCAATTGGCGACAGTCAGGGTTATTACGCGCAGCTAGAACGTGGTAATACCGCCGCAGGTCAAGATTTTGGTAAATGGGTAACATTGACGGCTCAGGGCCTGGTTCAGGATGCTTACGTGCGCGACAATAACAAATTGGGAGTTGTAATTACCCCGCAAGTTCGCCCCACAGAAGTGAAAGATTTGGCGAAATCTTTAGCACAAGGTTTTCACCGCAATTTCCCAAATCAGGATGTAAGTGTTTTGGTTTACGCTCCTGACAAAAAACTGATTTTGACGGCTAAGTACGACCAGCAATCAAATCAAATTGAATACAAGTCTTGACCTGGTTAGAAAGCTTAAATTAAAGCCGCGCGACGGTTTAATATTCCGCAGTTTTTTGAATGCGAAACAATCTCAAATAAAGACAAAACTGTTGTCTAGAGTGGAAAAGATTTACCATGAGTAGCAGCGATAATTACAAGAGTCAAATCATGAAAGATTTGGCCCAGGGAGATCGAGAAATGATGCCCGAGACAACGGGTGAAGATTACGAAAACTTTGACGATTTTGCTCAGAGAACTTCGCCCGCCCAGCGCAAACAATTATTCGGGCGTTCTCTGAATCACGACTCCCTCCCGCCGGCTCAGTTGGAACCGGAATTGCAAAAGGCGATCGCCCAAATTAAGCCAAACGAACGCGACGACGTGGCGCGGGAATTCTTCAAGCATTTGGGGAAGAGAGGATTGGACGATCGCCAATTGGAAAAGCAGCTAGGACTTTCTACCCACCACGCCAGCCGCATGAATGCTGACGATGTTACCAAGCTGGCTTCGTTTACCTATCACAATCACCCGGATATTTTCCAAGAAGTGCTGGCCGAACAGCCGAGTTTGATGAAGTTTTTGGGCAATCCAGTTGTTGCGGGTATTTTGGGAATAGTTGCGGCTAAATGGCTCAACAACCGCAAATAGTCTCGGATTCAGACTTGTTTAAAAGCTGATAATACGTGCAGTATATAAAAGGACGATCGCTCTGGCGATCGCCCTTTTATCTTTTATATTTAGTATTGTAGTAAAATAACTGCGATCACCTTTGTAGGGAGGATTTTAGTCATCATAAAACTCACTCAAACTTTAGTCCTCACTACCAGCATCTTTGATGGCGGTCGTTCAACGTAACATAATATTATAATACTAAATCCCGATTGTTTAAATCTTAATTATTGGGGTCGTAGCTGTTCGGGTAAGTAAAAAACCTTGCCAATTACCGATTACGAATTATTAATTATTGCTCAAAGCTAAAAATAGCTGCACAACAGTAAACTGCGGTATACCTGACACTCCGCAAAATTAAATGTAGGATTAAGTGTTGCCGTGAATCAGAAAAAAAGATGAACGTATCCACTATTTGGCGAAAACTCCGCAGCCAGCAAGCTTTCTGCTTGGCTGTACTCCTGGCAAGTTGCCTGGTATTTATCGGTTGTTCCCCCGCGCAGTCAGCGGCTGGCAATTCAGCCGATCCTAAGTTGAAAGAGCAAGTATTGCAGATTATCCGCGAAAACCCGCAAGCAATTATAGAGTCGGTACAAGCGTACCAGCAACAGCAGCAGCAGTCTCTTAAAGCAGCGCAGCAGTCATTTTTGCAGGAGATGAAAACTAATCCCAAATCTGCGATCGGGGATTCTCCCAGCACGGGATCAGCTTCGCAGCAGATTGTACTTTTAGAATTCTCTGACTTTCAATGTCCGTTTTGCGCGCGCGCTCACGATACTGTCAAGCAGTTTATGGCAAAACACCAGGACAAAGTTACTTTAGCTTACAAGCATTTTCCCTTGACTTCAATTCACCCTCAAGCGCTGCCAGCAGCTAAAGCAGCTTGGGCTTCCCAACAGCAGGGCAAATTTTGGGAATACTACAGCGCTTTGTTTGAAGGGCAGAAAGAGTTAGGCGAACCATTGTACACATCGATCGCCCAAAAGCTCAATCTAAAATTAGATAAATTTAACACCGATCGCAACAGCCCTGCTGCCGAAGCCGCCATTCAGAAAGACGTGCAACTTGCTCAACAACTGGGCATTGAAGGCACTCCATTTTTTATTATGAACGGCCAAACTTTCTCCGGCGCGATCGAGCTTTCTGAGATGGAAAGCATTCTCGCCTCTGTCTCCAAATAAGTAATTCATGACTCTTGGAAACCGAGTCTAAAAATTCGTTCCCAGCCAAAGCAGGCTGGGAACGAGAAAAACCAGAAAAACTCGAAAAATCTTTGATTAAACCGCAGCCAACTCAGGAGTCGGACGCTTGCTGTGGCGGATACCCTCGATCGCGGCTGCGTAATCATTCGCCTTAAACACAGCAGAACCAGCGACGATCGCATTTGCGCCTGCTTCCAGAACCTGCCAAGTATTGTTCCCCTTCAAACCGCCATCTACCTCAATCCAAGGATCGAGGCCCTTGTCGTCGCACATTTTACGCAACTGGCGAATTTTCGGCAAAACAGCCGGGATAAAACTTTGACCGCCAAAGCCGGGATTGACGCTCATAATCAGCACCAAATCGCAAAGTTCCAGCACGTACTCGATCAACTCCAGCGGCGTCGAAGGATTCAGAACCACACCAGCCATTTTGCCCAATTCCCGAATTTGGCCGAGGGTGCGGTGCAAGTGAGGCGAAGCATTGTGTTCCGCGTGAACCGAAATAATGTCAGCACCAGCCTTAGCGAAGTCCTCGACGTACTTCTCGGGCTCCACAATCATCAAGTGGACATCGATCACCTTGGTAGTAACAGGGCGAATTGCCTCAACAATCAGCGGCCCGATAGTAATATTAGGAACAAAGCGACCGTCCATCACATCTACGTGAATCCAGTCAGCCCCAGCTCGATCGACAGCCTGAATCTCTTCTCCAAGACGGCTAAAATCGGCTGATAATATGGATGGAGCAATAACGATGGGTTTTTGGGATTGGGTCATGGCTAAGTCTGTTCTCCTGACTGCTGTGCTGTATCCAGTTTATCAAAATACGGGTCTCCGGGTCGAAAAGTTGCCAACGATCGGTCGCGAGATTGGGAGGGCAGAAAAATTTTGCCTCTGACAGACAAGTTTGGCGATCGTCCCAGCCCAGCTCTCGGAATTTTGGTTTAGGATATAAATTTTCCCTCTAACAAATAACTTGTGTGCCAAATCTGACCTTCTGCCAATTTTGAGTACCGAATTATGAAAAGAACAGATCGCTTAGAAAATCCTGAACTCGATCGTGCCAGTCTTTTTGTATTAATGATCCCAGTCATCGGCTTTTTCCCCGCCCTGTGGACTCTTTACCGCCGTCAGGGTAGTCCCGAACGCAAAGCCGTCAGCCGCTTGGCAATTGCCCTTGCTTTTAGTTGGCTCTTAGGACATATTCTTTTAGAAGCTGGAGCGATTTCTGCGGAATCTCCGACACTTCCCATGTTATTAATGAGTAGCCTGCTAACAACCAGCTATTTCATCGTTGCTCTGGGACTGATGATTCGCCTCTGGAAGCGTCAACCACTATGGTTGCCCGGAATTAGTCGCGTAGCCGAGCAAGTAGTAGGCAAACATTTATCATAATTTAGGGTTATTTTCAGCCCCTACCCTATTGATTGATTGCGTCTTCAGCTTGATACTACATATTGCCATTATCTTTTTTATTTTTGTTGTGTGTGAGGAAGCCAGTGCCAGCTCAAAAAATTCCTAATCAAGACCCTATCCAACAATCAACAGCTCAACCTGCCACCAAAAAAGCTTCCCAGCCCCATCGAGGCCGCTGGCTGGGTTTTGGTTTTGGTTTAGCTGGAGTAGCCATGCTCTCAGCCACAGCCGGAGCGTTGCTAGCCGTCTCCCTTTCCACAACGCCGCTTCAGCAACAAAAGTTGAGCCCTGAAGAAGCAGCAGTATTTTCTCAAGGCGACATGGCAAAGCTCAACATGAAGATGCCGGAGCTGACTCGGCCAGTTAATATTTTAGTTTTAGGACTTAAAGTTCTGACCTCTGACATCGAAGGAAGTGTCAACAAAAATGTCGGATACGAAGTTTGGGAAAACTCCTTTAAGGGCTTAACCGATACCATGCTGTTGGTTAGGTTTGACCCTCAAAATAAAAAGTTAAGCGTGCTTTCCATTCCGCGAGACACCCGCACCTATGTTGAAGGCAGGGGCGAGGTGAAAATCAACGAAGCTAATTACTACGGGGGCCCAGCTTCGTCAGCGAAGGCAGTCAGCGGACTCTTGGGCGGCGTGGGAATTGACCGCTATGTCACAGTCAATATTCAAGGCATAAAAAGTTTGGTCGATGCACTTGGTGGCATTACTATTAATGTCCCTAAAGACATGAAGTATACCGATGAAAGCCAGCATTTATATATAGATTTAAAGGCGGGCAAGCAGAAACTAAACGGCGAACAAATCGTGCAATATTTGCTTTACCGGCACGACGATTTGGGCGACATCGGGCGGGTACAGCGCCAACAATTGTTGATGCGGGCTTTTGTGGAACAGGAAGTAAATGTAGGTTTGCTGTCTCGACTACCGAAGATTTTATCGGTGATTCAGTCTCACCTTGACACGAATTTGAGTATAGAAGAATTGGTAGCTTTAGCTGGTTTTGCTACTCACACCGATCGTACTGGCGTGCAGATGTTGATGGTTCCCGGCAAATTTAGCGATTCTAAGGACTACAAGTCAAGTTTTTGGTTGCCCGACCAATATGCCATCGAAACGATGGTGGCGGAACATTTTGACTTCGGCCAAAATACTTGGCAAATTGAGAATGCTGATTCGACTTTTCTGAAGGTGGCGATTCAAGATAGTACCGGCGATCCATCGGCTGTTGAAGCTTTTGTCAATAATTTGACTCAAGCCGGTTATCGGAATGTTCAGGTTTATAAAGCTTGGCCCGAACCGTTGGAGGTAACTACTCTAGTAGCTCAACAGGGCGATATTAAAGGTGCTCAAGCGATTCGCCAGTTTTTGGGTTTTGGAGATGTGCTGGTTGAGAGTACCGGTTCTTTGCAGTCGGACGTGACAATTAGATTGGGTAAGGATTGGTTGGAGAAAAAGGCTCAGTCCGGCGGTGCGGCTAAGTCTTTTTAAACTGGATTATAACTGGGGTATTTGTAGGGACACAGCATTGCTGTGTCCTCTTATTTTCTGTTGGTAGAGATGGAGGCGATCGCTTTTTTGTCGATTTAGTGATATTATATTTTTTGGTGATGATGAATCACGATCGCAATACCGATACTTCCCTCCGCAATCACAAGTGAAACAATAATCAACGAGGGAAAGCTTAAGATATTTTATCAAGGTAGGGTTGATGAACAAGGGTGCTAAAATAGACCGACAGCGCGAACATCAGGCCAATGAACGCACCTTTCTTGCATGGTTACGAACTTCAATCGGTTTAATTGGTTTTGGGTTGGCAATCAGTCGGTTCAGTTTATTTCTGCGTCAATTTCAAGCTACAGTGACTCAGCAAGAAGTTTCCTCCCCTCCCTTCTTCAACTCCGAAACTTTAGGGCTGAGTCTGGTCGTTTTTGGGATTGCGGTCATTCCCTTAGCAGCATGGCGTTATAATCGAGTTTTCTGGCAAATTGAGCGAGGTGATTATCGCCCAAATCGTGTGCTAGTTGGGATTCTGACTGTAGTTGTAATGATTTTAGGAACGTTAAGCATTCCGTTGTTGCTATGGCGAGATCGCGGAAATATAGCTCCCACTTCAACCCCTAAAAACTCTCAATTCTAAGTTAACCTGATCGCTTAGAATTGAGTGAAAATAATCGCAACCATATCATTAAGCTTTTGTGCATATAGATTGTCTATGGCGTTCGAGAGATGGGGAGAAAGTCCGATGGGGATAGGATGTGACAAATTTGGATCTGGTCAGGGAAATATACAATTTAAATGCAGTACAACTTACAAGCGGAAACAAGTGAAATGAAGCCATCGCACCCACAACCAACCTAAAAAACTCCCCACAAAATAAGAGATAAAATCTGACCAAGTAAAGTGATTTCCCAAAATCAGCCTTCCGGGTAAAGTAGCTCGCATTGCTTGTAAAAACGGAGGTGTCCAGAGTTGCAGAAACTCTACTCCGCAGGTAGCTAGACACACAGCTACAGCCGCCCTAATTTGCGAAAATCGCGGCAAGATCAGAACAACCAGCAAAATCCAAAATACCTCATAAGCTATGCTCCCAAAACAGTCGTTGAACCATTCTGGTGCAGGGCCGCGAGAAAATCTCACTACGTAACCTAAAGGGATAATCACGATTATACTGATGAGCAGGGCAATTCGATATTTTAAAAAACGGCGATCGGGAGAAATTGGGGAAGTCATTGATTCTGGGTACAATCACGCATTTGTTGTCACAGGTTGAAGTGTATAAACCTCAGAATTAAGTGCGATCTTCAATACTGCATTGGCTTGCAACGGCTCATTGAACCAATATTCTCTGTACCACCTATCCTCTTCTATCCATTCTGAAACCATCATCATAGGACAGCCGGAAAATCGACCGCCCGGCTCTAAATTGACGCTCCAGGGCTGGCGCCCCTGTCCTTCCAAAACCAGTATGCAATCTGGGTTGCTGGGTTGATCGTTGAGGAAATCATCACTAAGCTGAACCCAACTTGGGCGATTAACGCTGAGTCTTATAGCCATCTCAAGCCGCTCCAAGTCACGATGCTCTATGGATTTTTCTAGGAAGCTTGTAACTTCAATCTCGATATTTTCCGTGATGTGATCGAGCAGTACCCGGAAATCAGTGACCAAACAAGCCAGTTCATCATCGGCTGTGAACCCCCAATAACTGGCATAGCTACCATCCCCGTATCCACTTCCAAATGCGATCGCATTGCCCCCAGTATCAGGGTCTAGGGTGAGATTGAAAGTGGGCAGATTATCGGGGTCTAGGGTGAGATTGAAGCCACTCCGATCCACAATTTGCTGAGATGGGTAGGTCAATTGAGTTACCAGATCCTGATCTGCTAGCCAGTTATGCAATTGCCAGCTTTGTTCAATGGCACGATCGAGTAGATCCTGCAATTCTTCATCAGAACGCCGCTCCACTACCTGAGCATCGACAAAACACCCCATTCCCGCATCAACACCATACCCAAAAAACTGATTCCCTCTTAACTCGGCCAAATCCTCACCTGGACGCAGAGCCATCTCCCAACGGACAGGGGATTCAGAGCAAAACTTAACCATCGCACAGGCAGTGCGCCGACTGTCAACCACACTTAGCAACACAGGATAGCGCCCTGGTGGAACGGTTCTGGTAAACGGGTCAACGTCTTTGCACCACAGCCAACCGGGGTCGCAAGCAATAATACGCCCTGAAGGTAAAACTAAGTCACCAGCCTGAACAACATCACTGGTTATGCGACCCTCTGTGAGCGATTCGTAGACTTGATTGGGCTCGAATGCTGCGAGGAAGTTGGTATGAGCCTTTAGGGACATGAGGCGATCGCAGTTGGATAGAACATTTTTACTACTCTAATATATCAATACTCCGGACAGTTTTTAAGCAGCCAAAGTACCATAAGACAAGACTGAAGGAAGATTAGGGTGATTTAAAATCAAATCCCGGTCTAAATCTAACTTATCAATAAAGGTACAAAGTAGATGCTTATTGAATTCCAGTCGTTTATAAGAGGCCATAGAAAATACAAACGACTTGGCAGATGAATGACAACTAGAGAGTTCATGTTTAGCTAAGTTTAAGGCAATAAGACTGGCATTAAAATGAAAATCAAGCCGTGGTAAATGACGAGCTTGACAATCTGACAATCCCGTAAATTGCTTGGCATCACGAAAAATAAATTCGATCTGGAAGCGAGCCTGATAATATTCAAGAATTTGCTCAGGTGGTAGGTGAATATCAGTGCTAAACAATAAAGCATTTTTGATTTTGCCGTTGGCTTGAACCTCAGAGATACAAACCAAACAAATTGGGCAATTTAAACAACAACTCCACACAAGCAATGTAGATAAGGAAACTCCCGGTTTTAGGTTTTTAACAAAATTAAGACGACTCAAATCATGGCAGTCAACCTTACCATCATATTTACGTGGAGCTCCCAGTTTTTTTTGTTCACCTGTATAGAAATAGCGTAGGTTAGCATCACTTCTTAACTTGCCAATAAAGTCTAAATTTAAGTCCCGCACAGCATCCCAGAATTTAGCTCGATAGTAATAGCCATCAGCCACCAAATAACGTACAGAAGTTGGGAAGTAACAATGAGTATTTTTTAGATGTTGTGCATAGTCATCAACTCTTGTGATGTCAGGCGTTGAGCTTTGAGGCTCCGGTTTTTTGCGCGATTTCTTAGACCAGCAATTCTTCGGATTTTGTGGCAGTTTTTTCACCGGCGTTATGGGAGGACGTGACGGAGTTTGTTGTACGCTTAAGCTATAAGATAAACGAGTCTCAATTTCGACAATAGAAATCACAGAAATTTCCAACCCCTGTTCCGATTTACCAGCTACACCATTATAAAAGTAAGCTTTACCGTCAGTTTTTTTGCCACTTTTTCTTAAAAAAGAACAATCAATAACAGCAATGACTGTGTGCTCAGGATTTAAGGCTTTTTCTAGGAAATAGTGATTTAATTGTGGAAAGTTAAATGTTTTGAGAAAGTGACGACGATAAGTTTTTTCACTCAAACAACTATAACGACTGAGATTCGTGAAGTTGATTTTGCCATAGCTCAGTAAAATAGTTGAGAATAAAGTGATTAAAAACTTCTTTTGGGGTTGACTAATCCCTGGCATTTGTTGTAAGATGGATTCAATAATCTTCATAAGGCAATCTGTTAAGCTTGTGTGTTTTTATAGCTTAACCTAAAAGAGCGCCTTTTTTTCTGTTCATTTGGGGTTCAGATTGCACTCATTTGTTTCGCTTCTGTGATTTATTTCGTAAGCGTTGCTTGCCGAAGCCATCGCATCCCTCTTGAAAAACTGTCCGGAGTATTGATATATGATTTTTGGTTCAATATCAAAGATTGCTTGGGTAAGCCATATCTATTTAACCGGACTTGATATGACTGGCATAAAATCTTAACCTCTATCGGATTGAGTGTCTGGTACAACTTGCAAAAGAATTACATTGCTGTGGCGATCGCCACTGAGCAAAAACTTAACTTCCCCAGTCGCACCGTTAACTTTAAAGTTAGAATTAGCCAAAGTCTTAGCAAACAGAACTCGTCCTGCTTCACTGCTATAAGGTTAATCGCGATCGCCCACAGGTAAGCTCAGTATAAACCCTGTTTGACCAAGTATTGCAGCATCTAGCTTGATATCGCCGCCGTGGGCCCGTGCAATTTCCCTTGCTAAACTTAGCCCCAATCCCGATCCTTCTATTTTTTGGATCTGAGTGGAGTCACCCCGATGGAATCGCTCGAAAATGCGATCGCGCTCGCTCAAAGAAATATCCTGAGAACTATTGACAATTTTCACAATTACTCTTTTTCTCTGACATTTAGCCTGTAACCTGAGCCAACCCTTCGGTAAATTATATTTAATCGCATTACCAACCAGATTTTGCAAAACCTGCACCAGCAAATCGCGATCGCCCTTGATATATAAATTGGGAGCAATTGCCATTTGTACATCTAAGTGCGGTGCTAGTAGTTCCATATCTTCGGCAATTTCCGATAGCAAATCCGACATATTCACCTTAACCAAATGTAAACCCATACGTCCGGCATCGGCGTGAGAAAGTAAGAGAAGTTTACGGGTTATTTCACTCAAACGGCGCACTTCATCCAATAAATTACTCAGCGTCTGCTGCACCTGAGAACCAGATTCAACTTGATGCAAAGCCCGTTCTAGTTGACCTTGCAAAATTGCCAGCGGAGTCTTTAATTCGTGGGCAGCATCTCCACTAAAACGAGAAGCTTGTTTAAAACTTCGTTCCAGACGTTCTAACATCTGATTGAACACAAAAATTAATTCTACAAACTCTATATCGGTTGCTCCGTCAGGGACGCGCCGATCTAGCCCCTGTACGGTAACATTGCGAATTGCCATCGTGAGTCGCTCAATTGGATAGAGAATACTCCGCGATATGACCCAGGCTCCACCAGCTACGAGTAAAAGCACTACGGGAATAGAAAATAGAAAGATATTGCGAATCGATGCCATTTCCTGATCGATCGCTTGTAAGTTAACAGCGATGGCTGCTTGATTATAAG
This sequence comes from Microcoleus sp. B3-D2, assembly GCF_036705345.1. NCBI lineage: Bacteria > Bacillati > Cyanobacteriota > Cyanophyceae > Oscillatoriales > Microcoleaceae > Microcoleus > Microcoleus sp. B3-D2. Next base: position 13,580 of record NZ_JAUBUG010000016.1, on the reverse strand, counting down.
GAGAATTAATCGCGCCAACACGCCAAATTGCAGTCCTAGTATGCTGGGTTGCTAGCTTAGCTTTTGGCACTTGAGGAGGATGAAGTGAATCGAATGGGGGTCGATCGTGTGGGGGTCGATCGTGTGGAGGTCTATCGTGTGGAGGTCGATCGTGTGGGGGTCGATCCTGTGGAGGTCGATCGTGTGGGGGTCTGCTTTCGGGCGGTGGAAATAAATTGAGGCGATCCGGAGGTGGTGGATCTAGTGGATTTTGTCGGGGGGGAGGTTCTGATTCAAAATCTATTATGTCAGGATTACCAGGGTGTAGCGGCAACGATTGCCAGATAGAATTCGCATCAAGTCCATCTTGCCACTGGCTCGATTTGTAGATTAAATTACCATCTCTTTGAGCCACTAGCAAAGCCACAGTTGTTTCTCCATTCATGCCCAAAAGTAATGGCAAAGAATCAGTATAAGCATCCCATTCGGGCGATCGCGGGCGGGTAGCGTGGATTAATTGAGTTTCTATTCCAGCATCAAGACGCTTGACTTTAGCATCGTAAATCAACCACCAGGAAACAACACCAAAGCCAATCAGAGCAATACTTGCAAGAACAGAAGATGATAGAGCAATGCGAAAGCGGAAAGATTGGAGTTTCATGATGGTGAATCTGGTTTACGAAACCGATAGCCAACGCCCCGCACACTCTCAACCCATCCTGTACCGCCAATCGGTTCAATTTTCTTGCGAATGCGTTGAATACATACATCTACTACATTCGTATTCGGATTAAAATCATAACCCCAGATATGTTCGAGGATTTGCGTGCGGGTGAGTACCCTACCGGGCGATCGCATTAGATATTCCAACAGATTAAACTCGCGGCTTGTAAGTTCTACCGCATGGCGATCGCAAGTAACTTCTCGGAGAATGCGATCGAGCTTAACTGGGCCAACGCTCAGAATATTTTGCCCACCGCCTGAAGCCCGTCGCACTACAGCATAAATCCGAGCCACTAACTCCTCAACAAAAAACGGTTTAGCTAAATAGTCATCAGCACCCAGATGTAATCCTTCAATGCGATCGTCTAGTTCATTGCGAGCAGTTAATAAAATTACGGGTACGTTGCGTCCCGCCTTTCGCAGATGTTTGAGAATAGATAATCCGTCTTTTCCCGGCAATACAACATCAAGCACGATCGCATCGTACTGATTATCCATCGCCCGCCCATAGCCATCATTGCCATTATCGCAATAATCCACCACAAAGCCTTGTTCTTTCAAGCCCATACAAACAAAATTGGCGATTTTTTCTTCATCTTCAACGTATAGAACATTCATAGATTTACCTATTCGGTTGCGATTATACGGCTAGCAGGGATTTACTTAAATTACAAAACTGTAATCCATCCGCACTGTTGCAGGTAATGTTTGGGGAATTTGATGTATTTATAAACATTTTTAGGTCGGCAATCGTAACTATCATGAAAATTGCTTCACTGCTCGCATTACCTGCTACAGCCTTGCTGCTGGGATTTAGCAGCTTGACTTTCCCCGATCAAACTACAGCTAATTCTAATACTGTACTAGCCCAGAGCCAGCCCGAACCCAATCAAGAGCGCAGACATCCGCCCCGTATAGATTTTGCCGCTGCTGCCAAACAATTAGGAGTCACCGAAGCCGAGTTAATCGAAGCTTTGGGCCTACCCGCCAAACCGCCGGAACCACCAAGTGAAAATAATCGCCCGCCCAGCCCACCGCCCCGTCCTCGTTTAGATATTCCCGGTGCAGCGAAAAAGTTGGGAGTTACCGAAGCAGATTTGATTAAAATTCTGGGCATTCCACCGCGTCCACCCGGCGATCGTAATTCACCTCAAAATTCGGAAAAACGCTAATTTCTCCACATTACAAAACTGTAATCCCAGCACAGGGATAAATGTCATGTTCCACCAGCTTAATGATTGTAGCGACTAACTCAAAGGGCGATCGAGAATTCATTTCTTTAGCCTGACAACTGATTCAAACTTAGAAAACTAATCCAGGTAATTACATCATGCCACAACTATTTCCTAATTCAATCAATGCACCAGGCAATCCTCCCCAAAATCAAGGCGCACCAGACAATCCTCCAGGGCAAAATCAAGGCGCAGCGGGCAACCAACCTCCTCAAAATCAAGGCGCAGTAGGCAACCAACCTCCTCAAAATCAAGGCGCAGTAGGCAACCAACCTCCCCAAAATCAAGGCGCACCGGGCACTCCTCCAGGGCAAAATCAGGCAGCAGTAGGCAACCAACCTCCCCAAAATCAAGGCGCACCGGGCAATCCTCCTCCCCAAAATCAAGGCGCACCGGGTGGCAATCCTCCTCCTCAAAATCAGGGCGCACAACTTACGAATTCTGCTTTACCTCCCCAAAACCAAACTCCACCCCCTCCCCCAGCTAACAGTATTAGCACCACAGCAGGAAACGACAATATTACCGGAGATAGTTTAGATAACTTCATCCTCGGTAGTAGTGGCACAGATACCATAACTGGAGGAGCAGGCACGGAGACAATTAGCTATCTTTCCCTGGGCAGCGGCATTACCATTGAGGCTAAAGGTATTGTAGATAAAGGCGCAGCCGGTACAGATACGCTGCAAAATATAGAACAAATAATTGCTCCTTTAGGACAGATTAATACCATCGATGCTTCTACAGGTAGCGGCACAGCTTCTATTAATGTGGATTTGTCGCAAAATCGTTTGGCGGTTAACAATCTACCCGGTATCGGCACTCTGAATTTTACTGTAGAGAATTTCGTTAATCTCACAGGTACTCCAAATGTAGATGTCCTTACCGGAAACATCCAAAACAATTCTTTAGTAGGGGGAGATGGTAACGATACCCTCTCAGGTTTGCGCGGCAATGATACCCTGATTGGAGTCAATTCATCAAGTGCTACACCGGGAAGCAATGAAACCGATGTGCTGATTGGCGGTCGAGGTAGAGATGTTTTTGTTCTCGGTGATGCCACCAAGACATACTATCAGGGAACAGGAGTTGCACTGATTCAAGATTTTCAGCAGGGAATCGATCGCATTCGGCTACGGGGGAGTCTCTCTGACTACAATATTGTTGGTAACTCCATCAATTTGGCTGGTACATCTGACCAAATTGCTGTAATTCAAGGCGGCTTTAGTCCTGATAGTTTCCTATTTGTGTAATATCAATTCCGGCTGCACTCCTTATCATACCCAGGAAACGGCAGTGCCGTTTCCCTACCAATAATAAAATTGTAGGGAAACGGCACTGCCGTTTCCTAATTTCTTCTTCCTGCTTCTTCCTTCGTGTCCTTTGCGTCTTCGCGGTTCAATAATCTAATTCTTCCAGCACCAAAAGAGCAAAAGCACTAATTTTCTGCAAACGCCGATCGCTCTTTAATCCAATCGAGTAAAATAGGATTGACCAATTCCGGCGCTTCGTCCTGGGGACAATGACCTACGCCTTCCAGGGGAATAAACTTTTCAACAGCCGGAAACTTTGCCAATTCTCGCCCCAAAGCGATCGGCTCCCAAGGGTCATCTGTCCCCCACAAAATCAAAGCCGGACAGCTCAAACGCGGCAACAAATCCTCCGGTAGCGGGCCTTGAGAATAACTGATAAATGCTACAAATACTTCGACTGCGCCACTGTCTTTGGCAGGTTCCAGCAGCATATTTACCAGTTCGTCGCTGACAGCTTCAGGACGGCGATAAGCTTGCAAAAGCACTTTTTTTACTGTTTTTGGCGTTGCTAATTGTTTAAAAAATAATTGACTTATCCACTTGACATTTAAAACTTTTTGTGCGATTGGCGCTCCAAAACTGCGATACCAAGGCAATTCGGCGCGTTTGCGATCGTGCAGCAACCGCAGGGAACAATTGAGTAAAATTACGCCTTCAGCAATGTCGGGAAAATCCACAGCGGCTTGCATAATTGCCACGCAGCCGATCGAATTTCCCACCAAAAAAGCCGACCCGCCCGCAACTTCCCGGCAAAAATCAGCAATTAGCTGTCCCCAAGTTTCAAAAGTATAGTCAATCTCAAGCTTGGGCGCTGGTTTAGCAGAACCGCCAAAACCGATGAGGTCGATCGCATAACAGCGACAATCAGCCGCCAGCGCCGGCAAATTCTTGCGCCAGTGGCCCCAAGACGCACCAAAACCGTGGACAAACACCACCGCAGGCCCCTGGGAACCCGCAGCCTGGTAGCAAATGGGAAAGCCTTTCCACAGCCAAGTTTGAGGTGCAACAGCAGTTGACGAAGTGGGAGTAGAAGATGTCATGCGATTTTAGATTTTAGATTTTAGATGAATGCAAGGCTGCAAAGAACTCAAGTCATTACTACAAACGGTATCGCAATTCGAGGCAACCACGGGGAGATGGCCGCCACTGCATAAATCCTCAGCCTCCCTTCCCTCTCCCCTCTTCCCTCTTCCTTCTTCCTTCTTCCCTCTTCCCTCTTCCCTCTTCCCTCTCCCCTCTTCCCTCTTCCTTCTTCCTTCTTCCTTCTTCCTTCTGACTTTGCAGTTAGAGCCGATATTATGTCACGATTAAACCTGCTGACTTCTTTGCTGTATTAAAATTTCCCTTATGCCAACGATCGTTTCCACTGCTGTCGTACCGTTTCTGGGGTCAGAAATCGTACCAGACTACGACACCGCCAAAGTAGTTATCTTACCAATTCCCTACGAAGCTACCACCACTTACCGCCGGGGGTGCGAAAACGGGCCCGCTAAACTTCTAGAAGCTTCTCATCAACTCGAGTGCTATGACGAAGAATTGGATTCCGAAGTTTGCTACGATGTCGGAATTTATACACAAGAGCCGATCGCCGATACCCGCAACCGCCAACCGGTTTCATCCTCAGAAATGCTGCGAGTCACCCAAGCCGCAGTGCACCAGCTAGTTACCGAAAATAAATTTGTCATCTCCCTCGGAGGCGAACACAGCATCACTGCCGGCGTTGTCGAAGGTTATCGCCAAGCATACCCGGATGAACCTTTCACAGTCGTGCAAATCGACGCCCACGGCGACTTGCGGCACGAGTACGAAGGCTCGATTCACAACCACGCCTGCGTGATGCGGCGTATTGTAGATATGGGCTTACCGACACTGCAAATCGGGATTCGCGCCATTTGCAAAGAAGAAGCAGACTTGATTAAAGCAAAACAGCTAAACGTGATTCGAGCTAGGGAAATCGCTACTCAACCGGATTGGGCCGATCGGGCAATTGCCAGCATAACAACTAAGCGAGTATTTTTGACGATCGACTTAGACGGCATCGATCCGACTTTAATTCCAGGGGTGGGAACACCCGAACCGGGCGGGTTAAATTGGTATTCCCTCACCGGATTTTTGCGCCGCATCTTCGAGTCCTACGAAGTAATCGGGTGTGACATTATGGAATTAGCACCTATTGTAGATTCTGTAGTCTCAGAATTTACCGCCGCCAAATTAGCATACAAACTTATTGGATACCAAGCTCTGGCTCAAGGTTGGCTAAAGCCAGACGAGGAATAAATCCCGAAGTACGAAGCACAATAGGCTGTTGCCAAGGCTAGAATTAAGTTAAAGCCAAACAACAGCCAATTTTACTCGTGCTGACAGTTTCATCTTTCATGCTGGCAAATACTGCTCTTCACCTCCTGAAAACATGAGTTTACTAATCGATACAACTGGTACTCCCATTAACGGCTACGCTCCCGATTTTGAATTGCCGGGAGTGGACCAAGAAGTTCACCATTTAGCTCGATATTTAGAAAAATTTCGGGCGATAGCGGTGATATTTATGTGCAATCATTGCCCTTACGTGCAGTTGTATCTCAATCGCATGAAAGAACTTCAAGCAGATTTTCAAGATCGAGATGTTACTTTAATCGGGATTAATGCTAATGATGCAAACCAGCATCCCGACGACAGTTTTGAGAACATGAAAATTTTTGCCGCCAACAATCAACTCAACTTCCCGTACATCCGAGATGTTGCTCAAGATGTGGCTGAAAGTTTTGGGGCTTCTAAAACGCCGGAGGTTTTTTTGTTAGACCAAGACGGCAAACTGCGCTATAAAGGTTTAATTGACGACAACGCTGACGATCCGGCGGCGGTGCAGGTTTCTTATCTGCGGAGTGCGATCGACCAATTGCTCAACAGTCAACCGGTTGAGCCTTCAACTACAGAGGCGATAGGCTGTTCCGTCAAATGGCGAGCATAGGCAGATTTAAAATTAACGTTCCGGCACTAATTATTAACTGGTTCCCTGGCTGTGCCTGGGAACCTATCTCCAGAGGCTCTGCCTCGTCAAAGAGTGGAGGCAAATTCGAGGTACAGCCTCCGAATCTGCTTTACCAGGCTCTGCCTGGTAAGGAGTAAAAAGATTCAAAACAATTTTCTGTGAACTTAAGAAGTAGACGTATTCCCAACTTAATTCTCGCAGTCGCCTTCATGCTAGCACTGCTGATTAGTTGGAACTTATTTAAGAACTTTTCCTCAGTCGATACGCTGCAGCGCACCTCCTTAAACGTATCCGCTGCTATCAGTCTCTCGAAAGCTTTAGGGGAAATCAAAACTGTTTATCAAAGCAGTAATCCGAATTTTACTATTAATTATAATTTTGGTGCTTCCGGTGCTCTAGAACAGCAAATTCAGCAAGGCGCTCCGGTAGATGTATTTTTCAGCGCCGCCACCAACCCAATGGATGCTTTGCAGCAATCTAACCTGCTAATTAACGACACGCGCCGCAATTTGCTGACAAATCGCCTAGTTTTGATTACTCCCAAAAACGGTGTTGCTTTGAGCGATTTCAAACAGTTGACAGATGCCAGAATCAAGAAAATTGGGATCGGCGAACCGAAAAGCGTACCTGTGGGCCAATATGCTCAGGAAATGCTAAATAAACTTGGATTGTGGCGGCAAATACAGCCAAAATTAGTGCTAGGAAATAACGTCCGCCAAGTGCTGACATTCGTCGAAAGCGGTAACGTTGATGCTGGCATAGTTTATGCGACTGACGCCACAGCCTCCGACAAAGTAACTGTGCTGCTAACGGCTGCCGAAAACTTGCACTCGCCCATTGTTTATCCGCTGGCAGTTATCAGAAACAGCCGCAATCCTGCTGCTGCGAAAGCCTTTGTTGACTTTTTGGGGGGCGATCAAGCTAAAATAGTATTTCAGAAATACGGATTTGGCATAGTTCGATAATTAGGCGTAAAAATTATAAATATTCAGAAACCCTTCTTCACTTTCTTCTCTTCCTTCGTGTTCTTCGCGTCTTCGCGGTTCGTAAAAAAAAAACTCCTTCACAAATCATTTAAGACTGCGATAGTTAATCCCAAATATGGAATTTGACTTATCTCCGCTCTGGATTTCTCTTAAATCATCTGCAATTGCCACATTTTTTACTTTCTTTCTGGGAATAGCCGCCGCCCGGTGGATGCTTTCAACTCGCATCAGAGGTAAAGCTTTAATTGAAGGCATTTTAATTTCTCCCTTAGTTTTGCCGCCGACAGTCGTCGGATTTTTGCTGCTGCTGCTGTTTGGTAGAAATGGGGCGATCGGTAAATTCTTGCTACAATTCGACTTAACTATAATTTTCACTTGGCAAGCGGCCGCCATTACTGCCACAGTTGTATCCTTTCCCCTCATGTACAAAACTGCTTTGGGAGCTTTTGAGCAAATTGATGCCAATCTTCTCAATGCAGCCCGCACTTTGGGAGCATCGGAGTGGCAAGTCTTTTGGCGCATTATGTTGCCGCTAGCGTGGCCGGGAATTTTAGCAGGAACTATTCTTGCATTTGCCCGCGCTTTGGGTGAATTCGGCGCGACGTTGATGTTAGCGGGGAATATTCCCGGACAAACTCAAACTATCCCGATGGCAATTTATTTTGCTGTGGAAGCTGGGGATATGAGGCAAGCTGCTATTTGGGTTTTGATTATTCTGAGTATTTCTTTGAGCGTGCTAACTGCTGTTAATTTTTGGACTGATTTACAAAACATATCGCCCAAACCGAATTCGAGTTATAGACTGCAATCAAATATTTCTAAATTAGCGTCTAGTTTTACCACAAAATCCCAACAACAAAAACCGAAAAACAAACTTTCTTTAAGCATTTTTAAACCTCTCTCCGGCTTTGCCTTGGATGTCGGCTTCGATATCGGCCCGGAAGTGCTGGGAATTTTGGGCGCGTCGGGTTCTGGCAAAAGCATGACTCTGCGCTGCATCGCTGGTTTAGAAACTCCCAGCCGCGGTAAAATTGTAGTCAACGGCAAGGTTTTATTTGACTCAGCACAGGGCATTAATGTAGCTTCTAAAGACCGCCGCATCGGTTTTTTGTTTCAAAACTATGCTTTATTTCCTCACTTGACAGTTGGTCAAAATATTGCGTTTGGTTTGCAGCATTTATCTGAAAGCGATCAAAAACTTCGGGTAAAAGAACAGCTAATTTCAGTGCAAATGTCGGGACTGGAAAACCGCTACCCGCACGAACTTTCAGGGGGCCAGCAGCAGCGGGTGGCTTTGGCGAGGGCGATCGCCCCTTCTCCAGAATTGCTGCTGTTAGACGAACCGTTTTCTGCTTTGGATACTCACTTACGCAGTCAACTGGAACGCGAGTTAATGCAGACTCTGGCTAATTATCGGGGAATTACTTTGTTTGTCAGCCACAATTTAGAGGAAGTTTACCGGGTATGCAAAAATCTGTTGGTATTAGCCGAGGGAAGACCGATCGCCTTTGATACCAAAGAGAACATTTTCGATCGCCCTGGCAACTTCACTGTCGCCCAGTTGACTGGCTGCAAGAATTTCTCAGCAGCTAAACCGATCTCCGTAACTCTCGTGGAGGCGATCGACTGGGGCTGTACTCTGACTGTAGTCGAACCCATTCCCAAATCTCTAGTTTCTGTCGGAATTCGGGCTCATCAACTGATTTTTGTTAGCGGGTGCGATCGTGAAAATACTTTTGCTTGTTGGATCGCCTCGACTGTGGAAACTCCGCACCGGGTGACATTATATCTCAAATTGCACTCGCCTCCCAATGATTCCCAAGATTATCACTTGCAAGCCGAAGTTTTCAAGGAAAACTGGAGCGCTATTAAGGACAATCCTTTTCCCTGGTATGTTCATTTCGAGCCAATTAGGTTAATATTAATGGAAGCCTGAGTTAACTAGGAATATACAGTTAACCGTCAACACTCAACAGTTAACCGTCAACACTCAACAGCTAAATACATCTTAACTAAACATCAAATCATGACTGAAAAAGTTCAAAAAACCGACGCAGAATGGCAACAACAACTCACGCCAGAACAGTTCAAAGTCACCCGAAAAAAAGGTACGGAAAGAGCTTTTAGCGGCGAATATCACGACAACAAAAAAACCGGAATTTATAAGTGTATTTGCTGCGGTACGGAGCTATTTAAATCAGAAACAAAGTTCGATTCCGGTACCGGTTGGCCGAGTTTCTACGCTCCAGTTAGCGAAGAAAATGTCAAGTGCGAGTCGGATAACACCTTGTTCATGCGCCGAACAGAGGTACTGTGCGCTGTTTGCGACGCTCATCTCGGTCACGTATTTAACGACGGGCCCAAACCTACCGGTCAGCGTTACTGCATGAATTCTGCTGCTCTTAATTTCGTCCCCAAGGATTAAATTTAGTCAACCGTTCTCAGTCAAGTGTTCTGGAACAGGCTTTTGGGTCTGTTCTGGGTAATTGATGTTCAAAATGCACCCGTACTGCTATCTTATGGTGAAGGCAAAAAGAGTAAAAAAATAGTGGCGGCATGGGGATGGTTTATCAGCGAGTTTTGCTGAAGCTCAGCGGTGAAGCGCTTATGGGCAGCTTGGGCTACGGCATCGATCCGGTAGTCGTTCAGTCGATCGCCCAAGAAGTGGCCAAAGTCGTGTCCCAAGGGATTCAAATCGCGATTGTTGTCGGTGGCGGCAACATTTTTCGCGGGGTGAAAGCGGCTTCGGCAGGGATGGATCGGGCAACGGCTGATTATGTGGGCATGATTGCTACGGTGATGAATGCTATCACTTTGCAGGATGCCCTTGAACAAGCAGGAGTGCCAACGAGGGTGCAATCGGCGATCGCCATGCAAGAAGTAGCTGAACCCTACATCCGGCGGCGGGCGATTCGACACCTAGAAAAAAAACGAGTAGTGATTTTTGGTGCCGGTTCTGGCAACCCTTTTTTTACTACTGATACTACAGCCGCTTTGCGGGCGGCTGAAATTGATGCAGAGGTGATTTTTAAAGCTACTAAGGTAGATGGGGTGTACGATTCCGACCCCCACCTCAACCCCAACGCGCGCAGGTATCAAACCCTCACCTATGCCCACGTCTTGAATCAAGATTTGCGGGTGATGGACAGTACGGCGATCGCCCTTTGCAAAGAAAATAATATTCCTATTATGGTATTTGACCTCTCGGTGTCGGGCAACATCTACCGAGCTGTAATGGGAGAATCTATTGGAACTCTTGTCGGAGGTTTTTGTGAAGTTAGCTGACGCAGAAGATCATATGCAAAAGGCAGTTGAGGCTACTCAACGGTCTTTTAATACTATTCGGACGGGACGGGCCAACGCCTCCCTCCTCGATCGAGTCATGGTAGACTACTACGGCTCTCCAACTCCGATCAAATCCCTTGCCAACATCGGCACCCCGGATGCGACTACGATCACCATTCAACCGTTCGATCGCACAGCGCTCAACTCGATCGAAAAAGCAATTTCCCTGTCGGATGTAGGACTCGTTCCCAACAACGACGGTTCAGTTATTCGCTTGAACATTCCGCCGCTGACGAGCGACAGACGCCAAGAATTTGTCAAAATGGCCAGTAAGTTTGCTGAAGAAGGTAAAGTTGCAATTCGCAATATCCGCCGCGATGCCGTTGACTCGATTCGCAAGCAGGAAAAAAGCAGCGATATCTCTAAAGATGAATCCCGGGACTTGCAAGATAAAATTCAAAAGCTGACGGACAAGTACATTGGCAAAATAGAAGAAGTTCTGGCAGCGAAAGAGAAAGATATCACGACTGTTTAGGGAATCGGAAATTGGGCAGGGGGAATAGGAATAGTTTTGAGATTGCCGAGATACGGCCGCGAACAACGAGCAGACGCTTAATGATTTGTTAGTTGTGAGTTAAAAACTCAAGATTTAACACTCATTAACTTACCAATTCCTCCTGCCCCATGACCAATCACCCATTACCAGTTACCCATTACCCAAAATGTTTGATTGCATTATGGTAGGTGCAGGCCCGGCAAGCAGCACAGCAGCTTATCACCTGGCCAAGCAGGGACGTTCTGTTTTGGTAGCAGAAAAAGCATCTTTGCCCCGTAATAAGCCTTGTAGCGGCGTTTCTGGGGCGATCGCCCAATGGCTCGATTTTGACCTGACGCCAGCTATTTCGATGAAAGCTAACAAAATTACCTACACATGGAAAATGGAAGATCTGGTGCAGGTTCAGATAAATTCCCCAATGTGGATGGTACAGCGAGATGTATTTGACGAATTTTTAATTAAACAAGCTCAAAAAACTGGTGCGGAAGTTAGATACTCTACAGAAGTTAAAGGAATTGAGTTTAAAAATTATCTTTGGGAAGTTAAAACAAACTCAGAACCTGTTTCTGGCCGCTATTTGATTGGTGCTGGCGGTGCCGGCGGGCCGATGACTAAGAGGCTGGGATTAAAAGAACCAACACTCTGTTTGAGCGCAAGTTTAGAAACTCGCTCAATCAAGGGCGATTCCGTCAATTTCGATTTTGGTACTATAAAAAAAGGTTTTATCTGGAGCTTTCCCAAAGCTGACGGTTACTCTTGGAGTATTGCTGCGATGCGTGGCGACAAGCCAAAAGATATCAAAAAAAGGTTGGCAGAGTACGCACCTAAGTGCGGGGCGGATGTTAGTGTCAGCAACGTGCGGGAACACCCCAGGAGTTTGTGGGATGGCGATCGCAAATTGCACTCTCCCAATTCCCTGCTCGCAGGAGACGCAGCCAGTCTCGCAGGCCCCCTGTCCGGTGAGGGAATTCGTCCTGCCCTTTTTAGCGGCTTTAAGGCCGCTAAAACGAGCGAGCGATCTCTGGGAGATGCCGACGACGCTAATGAGCCGTACACTCAATCGATCGCCCAAGAATGGGGCCCTTATATGGTTTGGAGCGGCCGCTTAGCCAGGGCCTTCTATCAGTTTACAGGAGATGTTTATAGAGCGGGCCTCCAATTTCCGAGGACTACTAAGTTGATGAGCAAAATTTTGTGTGGCGAACTGCTTTATGCCGATATCGCTAACCGCGCTTTTCAAAAGCTGATGCCGTTTTATAATGAAAGAAGAGGGAATAATCAATATTCTTAAATCCCCATTGCTTATTCTTGATTTCAAATTCTTACTCGTTAATTTAAAAATAGGAATTACGCACTATTCCTCAGAAAGCCAGTTGATTCCTAGATTTTGCGTTTCCCAGCCCGACTTTTTCCAAGAAACTGGGTTCAAAAGCGTAAATGCTATTTTAAATAAAGTCGATGCGAGGATTTTTTAATACAAGCCCCGCGCTGCTTATAGAATAAACCTCAAATACCCCGGAAGGTAAAAAAAGTGGTTTGACACGTTACTCTAACGCGGTAATTATTCAGGGTGTCCCTGAATAATTACCGAAAACTTTGGGTTTAAAGCCCCGTCCTTCTAGGACGGCTTTTTATTCCACTTCATGTTAAGATACAGACAGTAAATATCAAAAAGAAATGAAAGCTAGATATCGCTACCGATGCTATCCGACACCTTCTCAGAAATTGGCGTTAGCCAAATTATTTGGGTGTGTCAGAGTAGTATGGAACGATAGCCTAGCTTTTTGCATTTCTGAATATACTGGAGGCAGAAAGAAGCCGAAAAACGCCGAACTTCAAAAGCAATTCATCACTAATTCCAAAAAACTAGAGGAACGTAAATGGTTGTCAGAAGTTTCAGCCGTTGCTCTGCAACAATCATTAAACGATTTAGAGCAGGCATACCAAAACTTCTTCAATTCCTGTAAAGGGAAACGGAAAGGGCAAAAAGTTAAGACCCCTCGTTTTAAAAAGCGGAAATCTCAACAATCCGCCCGATTCACTAAATTAGGGTTTTCCATCAAAGGTGAGAAGGTTTATTTAGCGAAAATTGGGAAGCTTAAGGTAGTTTGGACAAGAGAGTTGCCATCAGAACCCAATTCAGTCACAATCGTCAAGGACAGTTGTGACCGATATTTCCTCAGTTTTGTCGTGGAAGTTCAACCAGAAGTCTTGCCATCTTCTGATAGTTCAGTTGGCATAGACTTAGGGATTTCAACCTTGGCAACTCTGAGTAACGGACAAAAAATAAAAGCTCCCAAACCCCTAAAGAAAAGAATTACGAAGCTGAAAAACTTATCTAAATCTTTGTCTCGGAAAACTCAAGGCTCTAAACGACATGAATATTCTCGAAAGCGGTTAGCTAAACTTCACGCTAAAATAGCTGATACTCGCACAGACTTCCTGCACAAGTTATCAACTCAACTCATTCGTGAGAATCAAGCGATTGTGTTAGAAGATTTAAATGTGTCAGGAATGATC
>NZ_JAUBUG010000015.1:0-98272 GCF_036705345.1 Microcoleus sp. B3-D2 | reverse complement strand
GCGGATTTTTTCAACCATTCGTTCGTTGACTTTATTAATTAGGTTCGGACTAATTCTTTGGCGAAAATGAACTAATAGAGATGGGTCAAAGGGTAGCTCATTACTGTAGCTTGATTGACCAATAAAGTATTGTAGATAGGGGTTTTCACGGATCGGTTCTACTGTTTCCCGATCGCTAATTCCCAGTTTTTCTTTGATGATTAATGCTCCCAACGCCATCCTAAACGATTTGGCTGGTGCTCCCATTTCTGTGGGGAAATTTTGGGCATATTCTGATTCAAACTCTGACCACGGGATTAGTTGGGCCATTTTTACCCAACGGTTGTCTGGTGACAAGCTTCCTCCGAAGGGCAGTTCAAACTCGGATGGGGGTTTTGGGGCAAGCTCAACTTTTCGGTACACGATCGCAGGTGGTGATGCACGGGTTTTGACCTATTTTACCTGTTTATCTTGCACTTTACTCTCGATCGCGCGCTCGAATAACCTTTCGCCACGTCAAGTGCGATCGATTATTCAGCAAGCCCTAGTTATAAACTTTTCCACCGACTTACTTAAACCCGGATTTGGTATTAATTATTTTCCGGGCAATTGTGCTAACAGATTTGATACAAACGAAGGATTCTAAACTCAAATTCAATTAACTAGAAAGCCAACGCTTCAGCCATGTTTTGCTGGTTCTTGCTGCGCCTGCCAATTGCCTAAACACAGGTACACGGTCAAACCACGCATTAGCATGGATGTCACTACGGGAACTCCTTTGCCACCCCAGGTTTGGAGAAGCAATCAAGGTGACCACATCAGGATTTTGAGCTCGGAAAGTAGAATAAGCTCCGTCGAGGTGCATCGGGCCGCCGTCGGGATGTCCCGGAGGTCGCTGTTGCAGTTCTTCCAGAAACCGCAGGAGGCGATCGAAAATCCTGCCATTTACAGCGTAAAAATGAGTGGTCATCACGCCCTCAGAAAAGGGCACGAGGGCGACAGGAGACTTTTGTTCCACCTCTTCGACGTGTCCGAAGTAGACGAAATCCCAATCTTGCTGGCACAGTTGTTCGACGATAACAGCTTGGTCTGTTTTGAACTTTGCTGAAATTTCTAGGTCGTCTTCTACAATCAAAATATTGCTCAACCCCTTGTATTTTGCCTGCTTGAGGATAGCTACATGACTGGAAAAGCATCCCCTCGCCCCAATGCTGGGGAAACCTCCTGCTTCCTCGGGGCGGATTGCGGGAAATATCTCTACTTTATGGGGCAGGAGGGGCATTCCTGCTTCTTCTAATTCCTTGACTATGAGTTGGCGTCGGTCTTTCCTCTCAGGGAGATTTACCGCATAAACTGCCTGGAAATAGTCTGTAATTTTCGTCATAGTTTTATCTCGAATCCAAAAGTTAATGAATCTTCGGCTTGAGCGGCCTCAAATTTTATTTGAGGTCTGTGTCTGCCTTAAACTATTCTATTTTTAGCAAGCTGCATCTTCCATTTTCTTAAACTTACTTAAATTACCTCTACCGGATCTAGCATTAACAGTTTAATTAGCATTGGGATTGGATTCAGAATCAACGCATTTTCCCTTTTGAGTTGGGTTTAAGGCTAGGTTAGAGACTACTTGAGAAACGCCAGCTTGTTCTTGAATCCATCCGATTTCCCCCGGTTGCAGCTTGGCGCTTTCTACTTCAACTGTTGGCTTAACTGCCGGGGAAGGCGACGGAGTTGCCACAGCGGCCGATGGATTCAGTGCGGGTTTTGAAACTGTAGAAAAATCTTTATTTGGCTCGGGTTTGGGAGAGTTCGATCCCACTATTTCAGGAATCGAACAAACTTTCAATTCCAGCCAATTGCCTTGAGGCGTAAGCTGTTTGTTTGTCACCTGTAAAACGCTACCGGCTGGGACTGTTCCTTTGACAGTCAACTCACCGATTGCGGCTCGCAAATCCAAGCGATCGCCCTCTTTTTCCACTTCCCCAGCCCCAGAACTTTTAATCTCTATAAACGAGCCGATTTCTAAAGATTTGACCGGAGAAGGTACCGATTCAACAGCTTTTTCTGGCGTGCTTCCAGGATTAATTAAACCGCGTTTCCCAAAAATCGACTCCCCGGCAGTATCGATCGCCCGACCCACCGGAGGGATGAAAAAATAAGCAAATACACCTCCCAAGCCTAATAAAAATAAAATTTTCAGCAGCAGCGAAAATGGGCTTTTGCTTTTTTCCGGCTGTAACAACTGCGTTTTTCCTTCAGAATTCCCACCGCCAAAGGTTGTGATACCGGTCAAATCCGTTGGCATATCCTCGCTGTCGGAAATTAGTTCGATCGGCGTATCTAAAGGTGCCACAGAGAGTTCTGTCAAAGTATTGCCGTCTTCCCTCAAATGTGCTTGACAGTGAATTAAAGCAACAGTGACGTTATCGTGACCGTTTCTAGTATTAGCAATCTCAATCAGCCGATCGCGCGCCTTAGCCAAATTAATGCTACCGTCGAGAATTGGCAAAATCTCCGCTTCCCAACATTCCTCAACCCGGTCTTTATCACTCAAACCGTCGGAACACAGCAGCAAAACGCAGTCTTCATCCACCGGAAAACGCTGCACAGTCGGGTGCAGAGTGTTGGACGAAGTAATCCCCAAAGCTTGAATCAGAGCTCCGGCGGCCACTTGTTCCAAAGCATCCCGGTAGAGAGAGAAGCCCAAACGCACCTCGCGGCAAGCCACATTATCATCGAGAGTAACTTGATAGCAGCCGGTGCGGGTAATCCAGTAAGCGCGACTGTCTCCGACGTGGGCGACGTAGAGTTCGTGAATGTGGGCTAAACCCATAACTAGCGTAGTTCCCATCCGCTGGCGGCCTTGGCGGTGTTCGCTGTCGTTGCGACTGGCTATCTTGTCGTTAGCAGCACA
The DNA here is from genome assembly GCF_036705345.1 of Microcoleus sp. B3-D2. NCBI lineage: Bacteria > Bacillati > Cyanobacteriota > Cyanophyceae > Oscillatoriales > Microcoleaceae > Microcoleus > Microcoleus sp. B3-D2. The sequence continues at coordinate 95,382 of NZ_JAUBUG010000015.1, read as the reverse complement.
AGCCGCCCGTTCCAGCTTGGAAGTCAGGCTCAACGGATCCCAATTAGCTTGATGTAGGGGCATTTGCTGCAACTTGTCGCGCAGCACACCAATTGCTTCTTCCGAAGCGACTTCGCCGCCGTCTTGTCCGCCGATACCGTCGCAGACGATCGCGCAAGCTTCCGCACCCGGGTTTCCGGAGAACAGCGTACCGCTGGGCGGATAGCAAGCATCTTCGTTGTGAGCCCGGGATCTGCCTACATCGGTGCCCGTGGCAATTTCAACGTGACGATCGTAAAATCGGCCGCACTTTGCCAGAGCTTTATCCAACTGGCTCATCAGTTGTTCGCCGTGGCGCACTTGACCGGCAACCATTTGCTGGCAAAGTTGCCTCAAAAAATTGGCAATAGCCGGGTGAGCATCTTCGAGCCACTGCTGCCACAATTTACCCAACTGCGACAAATGAGGCGGTTTGCGATCGGGCTGCAATTCCAGAAACCGCACCAATTGCCCTTCCACCCGCAGCAGTTCCGGAGTCAGCAGCGTCGAAGCCACGCCCTGAGCGATACACGGCTGCCACAACTGAGCCATTTGCCACAGCCAATTGAGCTGGCGCATCGCTGCGGCTCCTTTCCAGGATTCCGCCAATTCCGGCATTAAAGATTCCGTCACCTTCAAAATAGGCCCGTTTTCCAGCAGCCAGATATCTCCCGAGAGCTTGCTCATCTTGGACGATACCAGGCCGTATACTTGAGGTACGTGCAACTGATAGGCAAACAGTCTCAGATAAGGAGTGACAACACTCGGAATCTCTTCGGGCAGTTCCGGCAAGTGTTCGGGTTGAGTATCGACAAGAAGTCGATCGCGCTTGACCAAGTAGCGACCAGCGATCAGATCGCCTGGCTTACACCCTTTGATCCCTTCACCTAAAGCCCATAAGTAGTGTTTTGCCACAGAGTTTTGCATAAGGGTTCCTGACGCCTTTGGGCAAGCGTGCTGATCTGAACTATTTTAGCGATTGAACCTCGACGGGTTGATACGTGGCGATTATTTGACACCCCCGCTTTCTCAACAGACGGAGATTCTTAAGACTTCGCAGTCCTAATATCCTGATTTTTCAGGTTCCCGGGCTCACCACGTTTCCACTGTTGTGTGCGTAGTGATATCTCCTGACAATGTTTTAGGCGTGACTTTCCCCCTGTCCAGGGGTAGGTTTTAATGTCTTGTACTGACACAAATAGTCTACCATTTTGTTAACCCGCCGATGAATTTTGCTAGGAGCTTTCAGAGTTAGACGATCGCGCGAGGCCCAAGTCCTCGGCTTGAAATCACGCTGTTTTCAGCATATTCCTGATAGTGGCCATTTCCGAAGAAATCGCAGCACTCAAGGGAATTGAAATTTTAGACTAACTATAATGGTATGATGCAGCTACGTAGAAATCACCTGAGCCGACAGGTATAAATAAATATCAATTCTCGGTTTTCTCGCCAAGGGTGTTCATTACCTCGTTCCCGAGTTTCCCAAGTAAAGTTAAATTTAACCTGACCCAAAGACGGATAAAAGCCCCCAGATTCATCTGTGGAATCCATCTCAAGTATAAAATTTACAATCTCACATCTTACATCTACTGACCGATGCCAGCCCGCGACAGTAGTCGTGGAGAGCAAAAAAAATTAGATATTAGTTCAAGCCCCCAGATTCATCTGTGGAATCAATCTAAAATCTAAAATCTAAAATCTAAAATCGACTGACCGGCCTCTGCAAGCTGTTGAGTATTTAACCATGCCCCCACATGAACCCAGCGCCTTTCCCAAGAATTTGCCCGATCCGAAGCTACTGCCTGCAGTTGAAATAGACGAAATACTCACTAGCATTCAACATTCTCACAGTTATTATTACAAAGTGATGAATCTTGAGGTTTGGGCGCTGGTGGAAACCTTGGATGGGATGTTTCCCGGCGCTTGGGGTCAGTTTATGACCAACCGCCAAGTTGCAGTTAAACAGTTTTTGGAACGCGATCGCCATCCTACTAATTGTCGAGTTGAAGCAGGGGAGGCGGGGGAGAAGTCCGATCGAAGTCGGAAGAAGGAAGAAGCCGGGAGTCAGGAGTCAGGAGTCAGAAACAAGCAGGAAGAAGAATAAAAGCAGATTTTCCCACTTCTCCCCATCTGGGCCTTTCCTTTGTATAGAAGTCTAGATCCCCCTCAATCCCAGGGCTGTTTCATTCTCACTAAAAACATGAATTTTGTAGGGGTAGTGCCCCCGTGCCTACCCCCGACCGAGACGATTCGATCGGCAGTCAGACCAAAAGGGCCGGCACGGGGGCACGGCCCCTACAAGAAAATGAAACCGCCCTGCCGTACTCCCCTGATTAAGAGCAGTAGGAGCGATCGAAACTCAGCTACAAGCGAGATTTATTAGGGGTTTCAATCTTAAGTTGACACAAATGCCGATCGCCCGATCGTGCTTACAGGTGAATTTTCGCATCAACTTGAGGTAATCCCATGCTGTAGTTGACAGCGCGACCGTTGAGATTGTAGCTGATTTGGCCTTTTTGGAGGAGCGATCGCACCAAGTGTTCCAAGTCCGAACCTATACGGCGGAGGTTGTACTCGGTCAAATCTTGGCCCTCGTATGCGTCTACGAGTTGGTCGAATTTGGCCTGTACCTGTTTGACTGACTCGTCATCCCAGTTAAGTTCGTTATCTGGGTCAATGTCGAGCGTCAAAAGGTCATTGCTGGGGACGAGTTCGTTGTCTTCGAGGATGGCGGTGTATATGCGAATATGGCGGGTTGTTGACTTGAGCTGCATGAGTTCTTATGTGTAAAGATTTTTTGCTGAATTAATTGTAAGGGGTCAAAGACCGTTGCAGGAGAGTCGGTCGCCTGTTGTGCGATCGATCGGGATATCTCACTCCCCCTCCGACTTCAAGGCAAAGACTTGGAATCGGTAGTTTTGAGACCTACTTAATTCAAGACTAAAAACGAAAGCTTTCGTAAAGTATAATAGTTCAGAATTGGCATAGGAGGACAAGGTGGAAGGCAAGAGATTTATTCACTCCCTGCAACTGCAAAATTTCCTTTCCTATGGAAGTGAGGGGGAAAAAATTGAACTGCAACCCCTGAATGTATTGATCGGTACTAACGCATCCGGCAAATCTAACTTCATTGAAGCGATGGGAGTGTTGAAGGCAACACCTACAGACTTACTTGCTCCGATTCGTCAAGGAGGTGGTATCAGCGATTTTCTGTGGAAAGGTGAAAAAGGTACTCCCACAGCAAAAATTGAGGCTATTTTAAATTACCCAGAACGAACGATGCCACTGCGCTATCAGATTAGTTTTACCGAAGTCGGCCAGAGACTTGAAGTAGTGGACGAAGCTATAGAAGATATGGCACCGCGCCATAGTTCTGAAAGCCAGCCATTTTTCTATTACCGTTATAGCGATCGGGGTCGCCCTGTTATCAATGTTATAGAGGACAACGAGCAGCAAACAAGAAAGCTGCGGAATCTGCGGCGAGAAGATATCATTCCCGCTCAATCTATCTTATCTCAAAGAAAAGATCCAGAACTATATCCAGAACTATCATATCTGGGAAATAAATTCGCAGACATTGGTTTATATCGTAACTGGCAGACAGGGAGAGATTCAGTATCTAGAAAGGCTCAGCAAACTGACTTGCCAGAACATCCCCTTCTAGAAGATGGTGACAACTTAGGACTGGTTTTAAATAACTTACAGTTACAATTAGGAAGTAGGCAGATTATTGAAAAATTACAATTGTTCTACGATGCAGCCGAAGAACTGAATATCAAGATTTATGGCGGTACTGTGCAGATATTTATCCGCGAAACAGGATTAAATAATCAGCCAATTCCCGCAACTCGTTTATCAGACGGTACGCTGCGTTATTTATTCTTAATAGCTTTACTTCTAGATCCAACTCCCCCGCCACTTATTTGTATTGAAGAACCGGAGATTGGCTTGCATCCCGACATTCTGCCTGCTGTTGCTGAAATGTTGATCGAAGCCTCACAGCGCACACAATTGATTGTGACAACTCATTCTGATGCTTTAGTGTCGGCTCTGAGTCCTGAGTCAGTGTTAATATGCGATCGGGATGATAGAGGAAGTCACCTGAGCCGTCTCGATCTCGAACGACTGAAAAAATGGCTTGAGAATTACAGTTTGGGAGACCTTTGGCGGATGGGAGAAATCGGGGGCAACCGATGGTAAAAGAGGTTCGCATTTACATCGAAGGTGGCGGCGAGGGCAAGAATACAAAGCAATTGCTCCGAGGAGGATTTAGCTTTTTTTTCAAAGAACTTGTGGATGTTGCCCGTAGCAATAAAATCAAGTGGAATATCACTGTTTGCGGTTCCCGGAATAATGCTTTCAGGGATTTCAAGAATGCTTTAGCCGATCACCCAAATGCTTTTATCATCCTTTTAGTGGACTCAGAAGCACCTGTAAAGCTAAAGCAGCGGCCTTGGGAGCATTTGAAGTCGAGGGATAACTGGGATTCGCCTGCTGGGGTTGATGAGACTCATTGCTATCTCATGGTTCAAGCGATGGAAGCTTGGTTGATGGCTGATATTGATACTTTAAAAAGATTTTACGGGCAGGGATTTAAAGAAAATGTGATTCCTAAAAATATTAATGTGGAGACGATTGAAAAGGATTCGTTAGAACGAAGTCTGAAAGCAGCTAGCCGCGACACAAAATCGAAAGGCGAATATCAAAAGATACAGCACGCTTCCAAGCTGTTAGAGATGTTGAATGTTGACAAGGTTCGTAAGGCTTCTTCAGAGTGCGATCGTATTTTTACCACTCTCACCGAACTCATGGAACAAGCAAAATGAACAAGTATATTTAAGTAATAAAAGGACTGAAGTCCTGACTACAAACAGGTTGGTAGTCAGGACTTCAGTCCTTCCATTTCTAAGGACTCAATTCGTTACTACAAACATTAATCTATTTGTGAATTGTGCCATCTGGCATAATTGCGCCTGTGAGTGTTGCATTGTCCATATTTGCTCCAACCAGTTTAGCTTCCTTGAGGTTAGTTTTCTCTAAGTTTGCAGAGCTCAAATCTGCCCCGCACAAGTTGGCAGAAGTTAAGTCGGCTTTACTCAAGTTTGCTCCATATAGGTTAGCCCCAGAGAGATTGAACCCACTCAAGTTTTGCCCACTCAGATTAGCGGTTCGTAAGTTTAGCCCAATCAAATTTACCCCTGTGAGATTAGCATCTCTCAAGTTGGCTCCACTCAAATTCGCCCCACTTAACTTAACACCACTCAAATTCATGCCACTAAGGTTAACGCCACTAAGGTTAACTCTTGTCAAACTTACCCCTGTTAAGTTTACGCCACGGAGGTTTGCATGACTTAGGTTGACTTGAGTTACCTTCGATTGACTTAAATCGGCTCCTGTCAGGTTAGAACTAGCTAGACTTGCCTGAGTTAAGTTAGCTCTACTGAGGTTTGCTGTAGTCAGGTTTGCGCTATCTAACTTTGCTTCGCTTAAGTTGGCTTGACTCAAATTTGCCTGAATTAGTCTTGCACAATACAAGATTGCCTTAGTTAAGTTAGCCCCACTGAAGTTAACTTCAATCAAATCTGCACTGTGCAAGTTTGTTGAATTCAAATTTGCGCCTTGCAAGTTAGCTCCAATTAAATTCACCCTAGTTAAGTTGGCATTTGCTAGATTGGCATTGCTCAGGTTTGCTTGAGTTAGACTGACATTAGAGTCGAGAGTTTTGCCACTTAAATCCACTCCCGCTAGGTTAATCCCTGTAAAGTCGCGTTCTCCGTCTTCATACCGTTTCCAAAATTCCTCAGCACTAATAGCTGGTTCCAGATTTTCTAGTGCAGAGTCATCTATTTTGACCTCTTCTTCAGATTGCACAGTATCCGCATTTACAGGAGTAGCAGCCGGCTGTTCTACCGCTTCGCTAGATACGGGAATCGGTGTCTCCTCGATCGCCTCTTCCCGCAATAGCTTGTCCACCCGCTCGCTAAACCGCCTCACAACCTCAGCATCATCAACCTTCTCACCAGCATTCGAGCTTTTCTCAACCGCATTTTCAACATAATACTTGTCTACAAAACTTTGCAGCCCAGCATTATATCCCTGTCCTACGGCCTGAAACCTCCATTCGCCATTCTTCTTATACAACCGTCCAAATTCTAAAGCGGTTTCTTGCGAAAATATCTGATTTAAATTGTACCGAACCACTTCGCTAAGAGTCTCTGAATTGTAAAGCCGGATAAAAGCATTTTCAACTTGACTAAAACTTTGATTTTTTTCCTTTCCGTCGTGAATAGTCACAACAAACACTATTTCCTGAATCGCCGCATTGATTTTGCTCAAATCCAGATAAACCGTCTCATCATCTCCCTCAATTTGTCCATTCCTGCTGTCTCCCGAATGTCGCACCGAACCGTCCGGCGAGGTCAGATTGTTGTAAAATACAAAATACTTTTCATCGGGAATGCGACCGTCCGCCGCTAACATAAAAACAGATGCGTCAATGTCGCAGTTTAGTGCTGTCTGGCTGACTTGCCAACCCAGGGCGATCGCAATTTTACTGAAATCAGGAGTTTCTTTAGAAAGATTGAATCTTTCACCCTTAGTTAATTCGATGCTCATGTGCGATAATTTCCTTACCTGAGAAATGGTATTAATTATCTTATCTATGTTAACCCGATCGCAAATTGGATTTTATCTCGAAGACATCGAAACCCCAATTGGCAGAACCGTCAATTTAACTCTTACCGGACTCATTCTTTTATCTTCCGCCAGCTTCATCGCCGAAACTTACCCGCTTTCGGGGCCTGTTAGAATTAATTTCCAAACTCTCGATACTGTGCTTTTAATCGTTTTTGTAGTTGAGTATTTATTGCGGCTGTGGTGTGCAGAAAATCGAGTTAAATTTATTTTTAGTTTTTTTTCAATTATTGATTTGCTGGCAATATTACCATTTTTGCTGGGATTTGTCAACGTTAGTTTTATCCGAATTTTTCGCTGGTTTAGAATTCTCCGACTCATCCGTTTTCTGGAATTAAAAATTTCTATTTTCCGCATCAGCAGCGAAGATGGGGTGATTTTTGCTCGGATTTTGTTTACTTTACTGGCAATAATTTTTGTTTATTCTGGTTTGATTTATCAAGTGGAACATCCGGCAAATCCCGAAAGTTTTGGGACTTTTTTGGATGCGGTTTATTTCTCGGTTGTCACGATGACCACGGTGGGATTTGGCGATGTTACTCCGATTTCGGAATCCGGCCGTTTTCTGACTATTTTGATGATTTTGACGGGAATTGCTCTGATTCCTTGGCAATTGGGAGATTTGATTAAACAATTAGTTAAAAGTGCTAATCAAGTAGAAAATTTTTGTAGAAGTTGCGGTTGGTCTGTACACGATGCTAATGCCAAATATTGTAAAATGTGCGGCAGTCAGTTAGATAATGGTTGACTGTTGACTGTTACAGCAGTTTTCAGTTGAGTGCAGTACAGATAACAGGTAGGGAGACGGAATTGCCGTGTCCTATACTTCATAAATCAGGAATACACTGTAACTTCTTCCCTCTTCCGACTTCCATCGGACTGACATCCGTTACATCCGTTACATCCGTTACAGAATCCGTTGCCGAACTTCCTTCTTCCTGATATCGGTTACATCCGTTACATCCGTTACATCCGTTACAGAATCCGTTGCCGAACTTCCTTCTTCCTTCTTTAAGCCAAGGGTAACAAAATTTCAAATTCAGTGCCGCTGCCTAATTCCGATCGCATTCTGAATGCACCGCCGTGTTTGCCCGTCACTATTTGATAGCTAACTGCTAAACTGGTTTCTTTGAGGGCGCGTTTTTCCGTAGAGAATGATTCTATGATTTTTTTGTACTTGCTAGGTGACATTCCTGGCCCGTTATCTGCTATGCAAATCGAAACCCAGCGAACATGAAGTTTATCTAAATCCGGCGCAGGTTCGGGACAGCAGACTTGAGTTGTGATTTCAATTTTAGGCTGGCGAGTGGCATCTCTGAGTCCTCCACCTTTGAACTCTTTCGCCAATTCTTGACCGACTGCTTCATTAATTAATGTATGAATAGCATTGGTCAAGATATTCATAAATACTTGGTTTAGTTGGCCTGCATAGCAGGGCACTGGCGGCAGGTAGCCGTAGTTTTTCACTACTTTAATTTCCCTGGTCAAACGACTTTTGAGCAGCAAAAGAATGCTGTCTAGGTTGGCGTGCAAGTCGGTCGGTTTGGGATAAATATCGTCGATGTGGCAGAAGTTTTGCAAACTGGTTGCCAACTTGCTCAAACGTTCGGCTCCCGATTTGATGCTGGCAACAGTTCGGAGGAAATCGTTTTGCAAAAAGTCATAGTCGATCTCTTCCTTGAGCTGTGCTATTTCCGGCGGGGGGTCGGTACAGTATGCGTCGTAAACTGAGAGCAACTCCATCAAGTTTTTGCTGTAGTCGCTTACGTAGGTTAAATTCCCCCAGATAAAGCCCACCGGATCTAAAATTTCGTGGGCTACTCCGTTGACTAAACGCCCTAAACTCGCCATTTTTTCGCTTTGAATCATTTGAGTTTGGGCTCTTTCGTAGCGGACTTGAGTTTCTATGCCGCGAATTTGCCAGTAGGCGATGTTTAGCGCGTGAGGGTCTAAGAGCCGGTAAGATTGAGAGTCTATTTGGACGACGATCGGTTCTGACTGCAATTCGGGCGATCGACGCAGAGCTTGTGGAGCGGCTGCCAAAATGGTTGTACTCTCTGGAACCAATAATATTTCGAGGCGAGCGTAACTGTAGAGAACTTTTAGCGGCAGGTGCAAAAATAGCTCGGGGCCTTGGGGTTTGAGCAAATATTCCAGCAGTTGCCTGCGAGATATCATGCCAGCAAACTCTCCTGCTTCCATCAACACGACTCCCGGCACTAGGGGATGCTGTTCAAACATTTCGGCAACTGCCACAGCCAAGCAGCTCGATTTAACCTGAAAGTCATACAGGGGCAAATCCCAGAGCGTAGACTCTAGGGAAAGGTCTTGATGGCTGCCTTCGGAGACTGAAGGGCCAATGAGTTTGGAACTGAATTTATTTGCCACTGGAACTTTTAGTTGCCGAAACGCTGGGAAAGTGAAATGAGAACCTACTACTAAGCTACCCTATCATTTCACCGCAGGAGCGAACAACCGAGAATATTCTTGAGTTAATCATGTTGTGCCAACTATAGGCAGGAGAATTTCAAATTCAGTGTTCTTACCTGGTTGCGATCGTAAATTGAGTTGGCCGCCGTGCTTTTCTGTGACGATTTGATTGCAGATAGCTAGCCCCATACCGCTGCCTTTGCCTGCTGGTTTAGTGGTAAAAAAGGTGTCAAATATCTGCTGGTGATTTTCTGGAGGAATGCCGGGCCCGTTATCGGCAATGCAAATTGCCACCCGCTTGCCGTGTTCGGTTTCTATCACTTTAGTGGTAATTTCGATTTGGGGCTGCCAGTTGTCCGGGCACGGGGTGTGTATTTCTCGATCGGCTGCGTACTCTGTCAGGGCGTCTAGAGCATTAACTAACAAATTCAAAAACACCTGACTCAACTGACCGGAGTAGCCGCTAACTAGCGGCAGTTCGCCGTAATTTTTAACCACTTCTATGCTGTTTTTAAAGCGGTTTTTCAGAATTAACAGCGTCATCTCCACGCATTCGTGAATGTCTGTCTCCACTGGTTTTGTCTCGTCCATGTGAGAGAAGTGGTGCAGCCCGTTAACTATTTTTAGCAGTTGCGAGGCTCCCAACTCCATCCCTTCTAAGGTGATCGGCAAATCTTCTTGTAAAAAATCAAATTCAATTTCTTTTTTAAGAGCCTCAATTCGGGGACACGGTGCCGAATATTCTTCTTCATAAACCGACATGAGCTGAAGCAAGTGTTCAAAATACGACAGCAGAAAAGTTAAATTTCCCCAAATACAGTTCAGCGGATTTCTGATTTCGTGGGCTACTTCTGCTACAATTCTCCCCAAACTAGCCATTTTTTCTGTTTGGATGAGTTTGGCTTGGGTTTGTTTGTGGAGTAACTTATTTGTTAATTGGTGAATTCTTGATTGAGCGACCATTAATTGGTGTACGTCTAACAGCTTGTAGGTCTGAGGTGCTATTTCCACTACTACGGGTTCGTAAATTAATTCTCCTGACCTGTAAAGCGATTCCTGGGCAGCTTCTACTATTAATTTACTGCCGGGAAGTACCAGCGGAGCTGGCTTGGAAAACTTGTATAATACCTCTATTGGTCGCTTGAAAAACATTTCTAATCCGTAGCGGCGGTTAATTTTTTCAAAAAAGAGACGCCTGGATATTATGCCGACAAAATTACCCCCCTCTGTCAAAATGACGCCGGGAAGCATGGAATTTTGTTCAAAAGCCTGGGCTACTTCTTTTGCCTGTTGAGTTAATTCAATTTGGCAGTGGTAGAGGGGCAGGTCTAGGAGAGTTGATTCTAAGGAGATGTTCCAAGTACAAATTTCAGGTATATGCAACACTGATAACTCCGAGCTAGTCTCACGCACAGCAAACATAGATGAAACCCCTGTTAAAATTGTATTCATTAACAACTTAAGTTGCTATTAATTGGTAACGGGTAATTGGTAGCGGGTAGTTGCTAATTTGTGAAATTTCAACAGCACCCGATGGGAAAACCCGATCGCAGTAGCATTGTCTGCTAAAGATTTTGTTTCTAAGTCAATATTAAACGATCGAAGCTTTTGTGGAACTTACGGAGCACGCGCTGTAAACTTTTTACCATGATATACCTGCGATCGCCTGTTTTCCGAAAATTTTTAATATTTATAACTAATTATTGTGATAAATTATACCATCTTTCTAGTGATAGAAGGGAATTGGAGAACCGCGAGCGCGTTATCAGTGAATATACGGCCATCCTTCGAGGGTTGGAGGGTCCGGATTAGCCGTCGTCCAAGGGGCTTGAGGCTCCAACGGTACCGTCAAGACTGGGGTCCAGGTAACAATCTGCAGATTCTACAGCAGAAAGAAGTTCGGCAACGGATTCGCTTTCTTCGGATGTAACCGAATGTAACGGATGGGAGGCTTTAGTTATCGTCGCGAGAGAAGGAACAAGCAATGTTCCGCAAGGGTTTGTGCAATTAAGAACCTTCTCACCGTATTGGCGGTTGCTATACCACTCAAAAGAAATGCAACTTTAGGCAACTTCCAACCTCGATGGTAGTCAGTTTTTTGCAATCTGCCACCTCCCATCTGCCATCTCAAATCGTCTTAGGGTTCCACCTCCGGCCAGAGGCGTTCTAGCTGATACCGCCAAGCCGCGAGGGTATTTTCGCGAGACTCTCGCCCTAGTTCCATTTCACCCATCAATCCTTCTGCGTAGAAACGGTCTAAAGTCTGAAGGGTAGTTTCCACAGACTGTCCCTGCATCTTCGCACCTTTGATGATTTGACGGATGCGGCTTTCTATTAAACCGCCGAAAAAGTCGGACAAACCTCGCTCTTGCAAAGCCAGCACTCTGGCGACGGCGGCCGAGAAATCTGCGGCCGCGAGTGTGGCACAACTGTGCTGAAATACTCCCCACACAACGTTTTGATGTAAGGCGTAGCGAGTTTCCAGGGTGGTGTCAAAGTTAGCTTCTAGGAGTTTATCAAAAAATGGTTGAGCTTCCTGGGCATCGGCGATCGGCAGCAAAATCCGCAGCCAAGTCCCGTCTTCTGAAAGGAGGACTAACAGGCGAAAATTGGGGGTTTCTACTTGCCAAGAAGTGGCAGCAGGCATCTCAACACTGTCACCAAATAAGTCTTTAAGGGTATTGCTAATTTCTTCGGGAGTCATGCGAATTTTAGATTTTAGGTTTGAGGTTTTAGATGTGAAATTGCAGGCTGGTGAGTTGGTTTCAAAAGTTTGTAATACTTACCAGTATGGCTTAGTATCAACTCAATTTCAAATCTCAAATCTCAAATCTCAAATCAATTTAGTAAAAGTAGGGTGTACACCGCGCACATTTCAACGCTTGGTGTTTATGGGCGCACCTTACCCTATTGATATTTACCAATATCGGTCAATCTAAAATCTAAAATCTAAAATCTAAAATCGATTTAGGGAAGCCAGCGGGGGTGATAGCCGGCAAGGGGAAGTTCTTCTGGCTGTAGTTTTGCGGGAGAACCGTCTGCGGGTATGTCTCCTAAGGGTAGCAGCCAGAGGCGGCTGGTGGCGATCGACTGTCCGCCCGAGTTGCGGGGACGGTCTGCTGCTGAGGGAGTTGCTGCTGTGACTGATTGGTCGAAAATTAATGCCAGCCCGTCGGGAGATAAACTGATTTGGGTATCTAATTGGTTGGGCAAAATCAGCAGCGGTTTGATGGTTCCTACCAAACGAGTACCCTCTTTTTTGAGGTCGATGGTGGCGAGGAAAGGCTGTTCTTTGTAGCTTTCTGTTTTGAGGCGTTGGGCTAACAAACAGTAAAGACGCTGAACTTGGTTGTCTTGGTTTTTGCGGGGGTCGAAATAAACGGCCATAATGCTGCCGGGAATACGCAATATTTCTTGTTCTACACCTTGGTTATCTAAGATGAAAAGCGATCGAGTAAAGTCGCTGTTGTATTTAACATAGGCGGCGGCAGAGTTGTCGCGGGCCATCCCCAATACTTGTTCGTATTTTGGCAAAAATTCTACTGGGTCTGCTTCCGGTTTGAGGGGGACGATCGCTAATCCTTGTTTTTGAGATATTACCATCGATTTGCTGTCGGGGCGAATCATAAAATCTCCGCCTTGTTCGTTTTCCAATGGTCTGGGCGCCTGTTTTTCTTCCAAAATCCAAGGACTGAAATCGCCGGGATTGCTGCGGTTGACGCGCTGGACAACTATGATTTTTCCGTCGGCTGAGAGGTCGAATTTGAGGTTTTGGTAATCTTTGGAGTCTAAGATTTTGTCGATTCTACCGGCTGGGTATTTTTGTTGAGTTCCTGATCCCGATTGGGGGTTGAGGCCGGTGGTGACTGTGAATAGTTCTTGATTTAGAGTGCCGCGAGTACGGGCGATTGATCGATCTGTGGCGGAGAATAAAATGCGATCGCTGTCGGGATACGGTTTAAAATCGGTAACGACTAAATCTTTGGGAGTCAGCGCTATCGGTTTCGATTCGCTGCTGGTGAGATTGACTAGCATTAATCTGCTTTCTGTTTCGCCTTGGACACCGATGTAAGCAAAAGCTCGATCGCGGCTGCGAAAGGAACTGCTAAACGGTTGCATTGGCGTTCCTTTTTTTTGGTTGTTTTCTCCGAAATACTTGTCGGTTGCTCCGGCGAGTTTGACTGTGTAGGTAACGCCGTAGGGTGCTGGATCTTTGAGAGTGTAAGCCATGCGCCTTCCCGCCCAACTAAATTTACCGGGGAGGGGGGGTTCTAGCTTTAAGTTTTCCTCGACGGTGGAGTGGTTCATCGGCCGAAAGAATGTGAGGATAAAGCCGGTATCTTCGGCGCCGATTTGTTTGTTTTCCCAGGTAAATTCTCGCACTCTGGGTGCTGTGCGATCGCCGCTCAGCAGCAGCAGTCCGATTAAGACGCTCAGCACTAGCATGAGGAAGATGGCCGTGCGGTCGATCGGCTGTTTGAATGGCAGATTAGCGAAGGGTGAAGGATGAATTTTTTTCTTAAAAATACTCACAAATCTTTCTCTCCTACTTTCTGCTGAAAATTAACTGCCAAATTTTCCCTCTTAAATTTTACTGCCTTGGGCGTACTCCCGACCCTCTGAAACGGTTTTTTTTTACCAGCGAAAACGAATGCAGCGAAGTATCTTGGTAAAAAACTCGGTTTCTAAAAGTGTTGGTGTCTCCAAGACTGAATTAAACTCACAACCTTAAATCCGTGGAGTATGCGGCACTTCTAACAGTATCAACCGAGTGGAGATGTGAAATTATAGATTTTACCTTTTAAGATGCCTCAGAGCTAAAAATTGCTCGATCGAGAGAGGCTTTGAGGAAAGTAGAGCACCCTACCATTGTGCCAGTTGTGTCCAACACTGTTTGAGATTTTAGATTTTTAATTTAATCTCAAACCTCAAATCGCTAATTCTTTAATAGGTTGAGGGGTAACCCTGGCGATCTACCCATCCTACTAATAATTATGACCCCTACTTATATCCCTTTCACGAACCCTTGACGATTGGTGTGTGGGAATTATTATTAACCGCTGATAGTGTATACGGAGATTCCGGTTCGGGATGTAGCTTAGAATATTTGCTATCGTAATGCCTGACCTCAAAATAGTTTAAGTTTGACGGGTGAGGCTTATATAGCGAGAAACATTCCAAAAGACAAAAAGTTGCTGCACTCTCTAAAGGCCCGACATTCACTACTTGATTTTTGAAGAGGCGACCTGATTTCATCCACTCTTTCATCTGCTTTCTTGACAAACAGTAAAATGCTGAATGAGGATTGCTAAACTCAGCAAATTTTACACCTTCTATCTCTACACTAGATAGCTGATTCCATGATAGCTCCGTATCAATTGTCAAATCAATGTATCTCTTGGTTCCTTGATACATTTCAAAACGGTTTGGGTAAAGAATAGCATTTTCATACCCGCTTTGTCGGTTAAAACTTTCTAATTTTTCTATAATGAAAGCATCGTACAAAACAATGTCATCTTCTATGAATAAAAACCAGTCAAAATTTTCTACTCTTTCGACAAATTATTCCTGAAATCTAAACTCTACAAACATGGGGTCGCATTCAGGGCCTTCTTGTATCTGAATGCACTTAATTTGATATTCAGGTAAGTAGGCTGTAATGTGGCGGTTCGGTAGAGTTTGGATAGTAATTGTCAGGTCGCAATGAGCAAAACTCGTCAACAGTCCATCTATTGTGTGCCTGAGTCTCTCTATTTTTGCTGCGCCTTTTTCTGGATTGTTAGATTCTTCAACTGATGTAATGTGTTCGACAGCCGCAAAGACTTTGGGGCGTTCTTTTTCGGGGGCTTCTATTTCTTTGAATAAATTTATAATGCGATTTATTTGATAAAAAAACATCAGTTTAGTATACCTCGTGGCTACTCGCGATATTTCTTGTAACAGAGCCATTTGTAAAAAGATAAAGTGCATTACTTTTCTTCTTGGATTGTGTTCGGCTGACATAGAATTGTGTTCGGCTGACATAGAGACAATCTCCTTTTTGTTTACTGAAACAGTTGATTGATTGGAACTAAATCCATCGGTGATATTTTATCGAGCGGCAGACCCAAACCAAAAGCTACTCTACACCAAAGTAGAGTAGCCAGCACCCCTACAAACAGCCCTGTTAATTGAATATCCTGCCAAAAACAAGTTAGTCCTTCTTTCCACAAACCGTAGTTAGTTACTGCATAGGTAGGAAGGTCGCCGAGAGCTACAGCAATCACGGCACCTAAATTACCTTTTAAGTGATATCCCAGCGGTATACTTATACATAGATTTACAAAAGTAAGCAGATTGCCCATAGCTGCGTACTGAGACTTTCCTACGGCTAACAGACAAGAAGCCATCATATTGTGGAGGGTGGTGTGCCAGATACCTAAAGCCAAGATTGGCATCATCCAAGATGCCGCCGCATACTCTTTCCTGTACAGTGCTAAAATTAACTGATCTCCGAAGCTCACAAAAATTGCTAAACCTACCGCTAATGGTATTAGAATTAGTTTGCGGTTCTTAAGTATCTTCGCGCGCAACTCCTGCCGCGGCAGCTCGGCGAGCATAGAAATTGAGGGAAAAATCACCCTGCCGCTAATGGCGATGATGACTTGGCGCGGCATATCGCCCAGGGTAAAAGCGATGCCGTAAATGCCCAACATTGTTAAATTAAATATTTTCCCGAGGATAAGTCGATCGGCTTGAGAACACAGAAAAAATAAAATCGTAGACAAAAATATCCATTTGCCATAAGAAAATATTTCTTTTACTGCTTCTTTATCCCAAGCAAAGCGGTTTGACTTGCCGGGAATCAAAAAATGGCTCCATACTACCTCCATTAAAGCTCCACTAAAGCCACCTGCAACGATCGCCCAGATGCTGCGATCGAAGAAAGCCCACACAATCATCACTGTAGTAGAAATTATCTGTGTACCCAACTCAAAAAGCACTACTTCCTTAACGCTCATTTTGCGTTCTAGGGTGGATAGGGAAGTCGATTTAAACCCTCCTATTAGGGTATTTATACTTATGGCTGGAATCAACCACATCAGACGGGGTTCTTCATAGAATTGAGTAACTGGCCAGGTTATTAGAATTAAACACAACCAAACAAACAAGCTGCGAATAACTTGCATTGTCCAAGCAGTGTTGAGAAATTGAGGATCGTCCCCGCGCTTGTTTTGAATGATACTTGGGCCCAGACCTATGTCTGTGAATAAGTTAATGCCTACGATGAAAACGTAGGCTAGACCCATTAGACCAAATAATTCAGGCAAAAGCAGGCGCGTCAGGATTAGGTTGCTACCAAATCGGATAATTTGACTGCTTCCATAACTTGCGATCGTCCAGGCTGCACCTTTGAGAGCTAATTTTTTTTCTGATGACATATACTCAGAATTTATTTCCTAATTACGAGTCTAGTTGCTGAATTTGCGCTTGGCAACTGTTACAGGATGCTGCTGCCACTTTTATAGCTAATTTTACTGTATCTTAATTTGCATAGGTCGGACGGGCCCGGAATGCCCATCCCAAAATCAGAAAGGTAAAATTTAATCTCCAGCTTGCTCCCGATTTAATAATCATAAGGGTTTTTTGGTTCGGGAATTGGTTGGAGGGATGATGCTTGAATGATTAATTTGCGCTTGCCTTGCAGTTCTTCTACGATCGTTTCTCCTTCTATTTCTAGCCAACTGTCTGGGGCAAAGGTGGTGCGGCTTTGACCGATGAGTAATTTTACTGGCAACCCGATCGGATAGGCGTCTGCCGCGCAGCAGGTAATGATAAAACGCCCGATCCACATATATTGTTCTGCTAGGTTAGGGGGATGAATTACAAATCCTTGAACTTTGACTTTTTGACCTCTGTATGTATCCGGTTCGGGGTTGAAATTTAACAGCCGCACCCATTCGACGAGCGATCGCTGTTCGGGTTTTGTAGTATTGCGAAATTCTTGGGGTTGCAGTCTGGTGATTGGCAGAGATTCGGTGAGACCTCGTTCTAATGCTGTCTGGCTGGTAAAAGTGCGTGGCGTTGTTAGTAAACCTATTAATGCGACGCTCAACATTAAGGTGCTGCCGATGCTGGGGGGAAACAAAGTAACGTGTTCAACTTCTGTAATTCTGAGAGAGTTATTTGCTGGTGATGTCCGCGATTGCTTTGTGGTGCGATCGAGTTTTAAGAGTTCCCAAGTTTTTAAACCCCCAATAACCATTAAGCCGATTCCTCCAGCTAAAGTCAACCCAAAGTAATGGGGGTGAATGAGAATGCTTAATTTGCCGGTAATCCAATATTTAAGAAGCAGTATTCCCCAGGCTAAGATAGCTAGGGCGTCCAGCCAGGGGCTAATTTTTTTAAGATTCATTTTTTAAGAGTCATTGAGAATTGGAAACTAGAACGTTGCAGGAAGAGAAAAGGAAGAAGAAGAGGAAATAAGGAACAAGGAAGAGGGGAAAAATAGCTATCTGTATATCGATTTCCGTGTCGTGGCTCAAAATAATTAAAAATCGCAAATCGAAAAGGGTATTAGTTGTCTGTCCCAGCTAATTTATTAACCTAAATGCAAGTTTACAGCGAGGGTCATTAAAAAGGTTAACTGAGCTGCCAAGACAATGATGTAAACTACGGCTCTACTTTTAAAAATTGACAGCATTAAACCGATGCCTTTGAGGTCAATCATCGGGCCGAAAACGAGAAATGCTAACAGCGAACCGCTGGTAAATGTGGAAGCAAAAGACAGGGCAAAAAAGGCATCTACTGTAGAACAAATCGATACGACTGCGCCTAAGAGCAGCATGGCTAGAATCGAGGAAACGGGGCCTTGGCCGAGGTTGAGAATTAGTTCGCGGGGGGCGCCAACTTGAATGATGGCTGCGATCGCACTTCCGATTACCAACACTCCTCCCAATTCGCGCAACTCCTGTACCATAGTATCTAAAAGCAGGCGCAGACGCTCTTTAGAAACGCGGTGGAACATGGAGGAACGTTTCGAGGTTTTTTCTGTTTGGTCTGTTTGTAATGGCTTCCAGTCGTCTTGTAGCAAGGATTCGATCGGCACCGCTCCACCCGGCTGACCCAGCATAAAAGTTCCCGACTGCAACAGCAGCGGAGTGTTGGCTTGGACGAGTTTTTTTTCGGAAAACTCGGGTTTTGGCAGGGGGATAGCGCGCGCTACAGAGGGTTGCAGCAGAGGCCGCAAGTCTTTTTGGGTGCTGAACACCCAGCCGATAATTGTGGCTGTGATTAGGGAAAATACCACCCGCAAAACTACAATTTCTGGCTGATCGCGAAATGCCGTCCAAGTCGCCCAAATTACCACGGGGTTGATGGTGGGGGCCGCGAGCAAAAAGCCGATCGCCGCTGGTGCGGGCACTCCCTGCATCAGTAGCCGACGGGCTACGGGCACGTTACCGCACTCGCACACGGGAAACAAAAAGCCGATCGAACTGCCCATCAAAGCCGCCAGTAGCGGGTTTCGCGGGATGCGGGATACGAGTTTGCGTTCGTCTACAAAGCCCAGCAGCAAACCTGAGAATAAAACTCCCAGCAGCAGAAAAGGTATTGCCTCTACTAACAAGCTGAGAAAAAGGGTAAAAGCATTGTTTAACTGATTCGTTAGGGCGGGTTGCATCCATCACCTACTCGTAAATTACTGTGCTATCTTGGGCATACCTCTGGTCAATAATAGCTCATGACAGCGCTAAGTTAAGATTCCGTTAAAAAATCCCTCGCTGTCCTATTATTGCTTGAATTAAGGAATTGTGTAAATAATACCGACTCAAGACCAATTTCAATTAGTGTTAACAATAGGTGAAAAATGAAAAATTAGGTTAACTCGCAGCTAAAGTCGGTAACTAATCGTTAATACCAAAAACTCAATCTCAAATAAAATCAGCCCTAATTGCCTGGGCGCATCTATCTTGCTTATACTTTATATTTCTTAGAGAACCCATTTGACATCTTTTAGCCGTATTCTAGCCCACATTCCGCACCCCCAAGGGGCAGCGTACACGGGTTGAGTGGCTCAAAGTGAATCATCCGAGACAATAATGAGTAATACATACTCAAGAATCTCGGTAACTCTGCATCACCCAGTTGTCCATTCTTGAAAATAGACGTTCGAGTACCAGTTACATCTGATGCTGGTTAAAATTTCGCTCGGTCACAAACCAATTTTATTACATCGCAGTAACACGCTCAAGCACCAAAATGCGTTAATTGCCATCACTAGCGGTAGCCAATCATCACCAAAATAGTGTAAACTGGCGATCGCTAGGCACGCTCAAATCAGCATTCAGCAGCCCATGCAAAAAGCATCTGAACTGTTATAGCATCGGATGCTGCTCGACCAGTGGAGCCTCTAATTAAGACTTCCCAAATAGGCATCAAGAATCATTAATGGATCGGGTACAGAACATGGAAATTAAACAAGTTAGCCGTCCTGTTGTTCACAAAGTCGCAGTTATTGGTGGTGGGCTTGGAGGTCTGGCAACGGCGATCGCGCTACGAAAACAAGGCATTGATGCCCATGTCTATGAACGAGCGCAGGAATTTCGGCCAGTGGGAGCGGGTTTGGCTCTATTTCCGAACGGCTTACACTCCCTTGATGCCATCTCTCCAGGTATTGTAGAGAATCTCAAACGCGCAAGCTGCACACTAAATCACAGTGTTTTCACAAAACATACAGGAGAGATAATCACACAAAACACAGCTACCCACCAGGAGAAATACGGGCAGCCAACGTTGCTTTTCTGGTGGTGGCGCTTGCAGCAAGTCTTGGCCTGTGCACTCCCCCCGGAAGCGATCCACTTGGATTATCGCTGCATCGGCTTTGAACAAGATGAGAACGGGGTGACAGCCTATTTTGATGGGGATAAATCAGTACGGGCAGACCTGCTCATTGGCGCAGATGGGATTAACTCCCCAGTGCGAAAAACCCTGATCGGTGATGGGGAACCTCGTTATTTGGGGAGTATGTCTTGGCGGGCAGTGATCGAGTATAACCACGAATTGCTAAATCCCAATGAACTGATTTTGATGAGGGGAGAGCAAAAAGCACTTTTCTTGTTTGATGTCGGCGGTGGCTACAAATCTTGGACGGTACGGGCGTTGATGCCAAAATGTCCTGTACCTGAGAGTGCACCAGAAATTAAGTCTAGCATTTTGGAGAAATTTTCGACTTGGTGGGAACCCGCAAGGGGGATCATGGAAGCCACTGATCCAAAGCAGATTTTATTTTTCCCACTCTGCGATCGCCTGCCTTTGAAGAGTTGGAGCCAAGGACGGGTGACACTTCTAGGGGATGCCGCCCATCCAATGTCCCCTTCGCTGGGACAGGGAGCTAATAGCACTTTTGAAGATGCCTACGAACTGGCTCAATGTCTTTCCCAGTCGTCCAGCATCGCAGAAGCCTTGACCACCTATGAGAACCGACGCATCCCGCGTACCCAACTGCTCCAAGCCCGAAGTGCTTTGACCGAACAGCGCTTCTATGCAACGGACATAGGAACACAAGACCCAGAAAAAGCGGCGCGAGAACGAGTCGCTTTTGAAGAGTTTCAGAGTTGGGCTTATGGGTATGACCCCAATAGTGAATCACGTTTGAAACCCTGGATGGAAATATCAGCAACATAATCATTAGACATCTCCTAAAAATAAGGTCAAAGGCAGACAGGATGCCTGCCCTACAATAGTTTTGGGAGATGTCTATTAGACAAACCTTAACACGACTGTTCGAGCTTTTTTCCACCCCACGAAAGTTGAAAGCGCCCGAGTTCGCTACGATCCCATTCACTTAAAAGTTTTCTAAGCGGCGCAATTGTTACCAAAAGAAGCAGATCCGAAACTAGATATTCCACATCCTGACCCCGAAAAACCTCCATTTCCAGATTGTAGGTTGGGTTAAATACAGGCTTATAGAACCCATTTGACATCTTTGAGCGCTCACAGCAGCCGATCGCCGCTGGTGCGGGCACTCCCTGCATCAGTAGCCGACGGGCTACGGGCACGTTACCGCACTCGCACACGGGAAACAAAAAGCCGATCGAACTGCCCATCAAAGCCCCCAGTAGCGGGTTTCGCGGGATGCGGGATACGAGTTTGCGTTCGTCTACAAACCCCAGCAGCAACCCTGAGAATAAAACTCCCAGCAGCAGAAAAGGTATTGCTTCTACTAACAAGCTGAGAAAAAGGGTAAAAGCATTGTTTAACTGGTTCGTGAGGGCGGGTTGCATCGATCACCTACTGGTAGATTGCTATTTAGTTATACGTCTTTGGTAGAACTCCTTCTAGATCATACCAAAGCATAGCACTAAGTTAAGAGCCAGTTAATTTTTTTTAGCCTTTTTTTTGCTGGATTTTGTAGATGTTCTAATTTAATCAATGCTGATGCCTTGAATGATTTGGACTGGTTAAACTTGTTTGAATTTGACTGAAGTTTTCTTCATATCCGCCTCGTACAGCCAATCAATAATTGACTCGGCAAACCGTCGCAGATTTGATGGGTCTTTCGGTTAACAATAATTGATTGTAGAACAAATGCCAAGGCAGATTTTGCAGATTGCGGGCGAGGCTAACTTTTCGGAACATCTCAATGAAAGCAGCCCAGCCCAAAATTGGAGTTAGGAGCCAGGAGCCAGGAGGAAAGAGTCAGAAGGAAGGAGGAAGAAGAAGTGTTTTTACAAATATGAGATGCTCCCTAACTGTTTTATATAACGATTGCTATAAAATTGGTTTGTAGCGATGACTTTAGTTTTCACTACAAACCTATAGGGGACGCACTGGCAGGCGTGTCGCTGGCTGAACGTTACGGGGGGTTGCGAGTACCGGATCGGGGAGATGGGATGAAATCGCCTCAAATGCCCTAGCTTGCAAGGCGTCCCGCCATCGGGCTTAGCAAGCTAAAACTCCGGGACGCGATCGCCCCTATTTCTGCTTTTAACTTGTCTCCTGACGGGGTGCATCGGGTGGGCGATCGGGCAATTCCGATTTTCCTCTCTTGTCCATTAATGATATTTTTCAGCTTAATAATTTTATTAACACAAGGTTAAAAAAATAACTCAAGGTTAATGAATAATTAAATAGTCGAACCAAGCGTTAATACCCCTCAAGTCAGTCTAAAATAAAGTCAGGCCTAGCCAGGGCGCATTTATCTCAGTGATACTTAATATTGCCTCATACTTTAAGTGGTAAAATTCCATTTACTACAGTCAGTTTTTTGTGTAATTAAAAAAGCAGTTTGTCAGGATGATCCCGGTCAAAGCACTCAGCAACTTACCTGCTGACCTTGGGTAGCTGAATGTCTGCTAGCCAATATAACCCCAAAAAAGCGTACTGATGAATTTATGTTGAATACCTCCTGCGTAGAAAGACCAGTTCCACCCATCTCCGAGGCTGACCTAGGAGCACTTTGTTTAGACTCTACTCTCCAAGAATTGTCGCTTTACGATTTTCATGTAGAGGCTACGGATTGGGGAATGCGAATTTCTCAGATGTTAGAAGCTAATCCGCTGTTACCGGGAGTCATTGTGACCCATCAAGGTGAATTTGCTGGTATGATTTCCCGGCGGAGATTTTTAGAATTTATCAGCCGTCCTTTTGGGCGAGAATTATTTTTAAAGCGACCTGTGAGGGCTTTGTACCGCTTTGCCGAAACTGAGAGTTTAATTTTTCCCAGCAATACTTTAATCGTGGATGCAGCCAGGAAGTCGCTGTTGCGATCGAAAGAACTGCTTTACGAACCGATTGTAGTTCAAGTGTCGCCTCAAACTTATACTTTGCTAGATGTACACGAACTGTTAGTAGCCCAATCCAACATTCACGAACTAGCGACAAAATTGCTGAGGCAGCAAACTCAATCTCAACTAATTCAAACCGAAAAACTAGCCAGTTTGGGGCAGATGGTAGCTGGAGTCGCCCACGAAATTAGAAATCCCGTCACCTGCATCAGCGGAAATCTAGGCTTTTTGTCCAACTATTCCACAGACATCATGGACTTGCTGTCTGCTTACGAACACATTGTGGGTGAAAACGAAAAAATTAACCAACTCAAAAAACACATAGAATTTGATTTTTTGCAAGAAGATTGGGTGGAAATTATCAAAAGTATGAAAGTTTCATCACAGAGGCTGACCGAACTCGTTACCAGCCTCCACACCTTTTCTCACATGGACGAAACCCACTTAAAACAAGCTAACATCCATGAATGTATTGACAGTACGCTGCTAATTATGAAAAACCGTCTCAAGTACGGAATTGAAGTAGTTAAAAGCTATGGTGATTTGCCTTTACTCAAGTGTTACTCGGGCCAGTTGAGCCAGGTATTTATGAATATCATCAGCAATGCGATCGACGCTTTGGAAGAGGTAAAAGAAGAAAAAGATTTTGTGCCTGCGATTACTATTGAAACCGAGGTAATAGACAGTTCTGACGGAGACTGCGTGAATTCGGAATTAATTCAAAATTATGTTATGGGCGATCGACAAAATTCAAAACAGCTATCCTGCGCCACCCAAAACGTCGGTTTCAGCCCCGAAGCAGGCGAAAATAATCAAAATAACGCTTGGATAGCCATCAGAATTGCCGATAACGGGCCGGGAATTCCGCCAGAAATTCAGCGGCGGATTTTTGAGACGTTTTTTACTACTAAACCCGCCGGCAAAGGTACTGGTTTGGGGTTGGCAATTACCCATCAAATTGTTACGGAAAAACATAAAGGCAAGTTAAATTTGCATTCAACCCCCGGTACGGGTACGGAATTTGAAATTTTGTTGCCATTGATTTGAAGGTCTGGGGGACTGGTCGATATCGATTTACCGTTCAAGCGGGGGCGGGTTTATTAGACGAGCAATTTTAGCCGGAGATTGTTTGTAAAACCCGCCCCTATTAATCGGTTACGCTCGAAGCTGAACTGGCATCACCAAGAATGTAGCATTGACTCCACCCAAAGGCTGGAAAATTACCGGGGCTAAAGCACCGTTTAATTGCAGTTGAATTTCTGGGGATTGAGCCGTTTTTAAGATATCAATCAGATATTTCACGTTGAAAGCAATATCTATGCTGTCTCCAGAAATTTGTGCGGGCATTGACTCTTTACCGCAGCCGACATCTTTAGCATCTACAGACAAAGTAATTTCCTGATTCTCCTCGTCGATGCTGCATTTGAGAATATTATTTTTTTGGTCTGCAAAAACGGCAATTCTTTCTACTGCGGCTAAGAACGATCGCCTTTCTAAGGTAATTTGCCGCTCAAAAGACGGCGGAATCAACTGGCGATATGCGGGATACTGCCCTTCCAAGGTGCGGGTTGTCAGCCGCTGGTCTGCCCATTCAAACACTACTTGACCGTGTTCAAAATGCAGGGTGACAGGTTCAGTCCACTGGCGCATCACCAGCATTCTTTCTACTTCCCGCAATGCTTTAGCGGGGACTGTCACCTCAAATTCTTCTTGGGTTTCTTCGCCTTCAGCTTTTTCATTTGCAGTTTGAACTACTGCCAATCTGTGGCCGTCTGTAGCTGCAAACTCCAAGCAATCTTGCAATACCTTTAAATGCACGCCTGCAAGTACCTGTTTTGCCTCGTCGGGGCTAGTAGCAAATAAAGTTCCTTTGAGTCCTTCTATCAAGGCTTCCGGCGGCAATTTGAGGATTGTTCCGGCTTCGATTGCGGGCAATTCTGGGAATTCTTCTGGGCCCATGCCTCTAACTTGGTAGCTGCCAGAACTGCAAGTGAGATATGCTACGGTGTCCCCCGCTTCGTCTTCTAAAGTAATTTCTCCATCTGGGAGTCTCGAAACAATATCGTTAAGCAATTTAGCGGGTATTGTAAAACTGCCGCCGCCTGTTACTTCTGCTGCGAAGCTGGTACGAATGCCCAAACTGAGATCGAAAGCTGTCAAGCTAACCCGCTGATTTTCCTCATCCGCTACTAAAAGCACGTTGGCGAGTACCGGATGTGTCGGGCGGGAGGGAACGGCCCGACTTACCAACGAGAGGTTGGCGTTGAGGTCACTTTGGGTGCAAACCAATTTCATGGTAGGAAGGTTAATTAACCGGATTTGAAACAGAAACAAATCGTATCACAGAAAGCCAGCGGGTCTGTTTTTCTCTGTCAGGGCTTAAACATGGGGCTAGAAACCGGGTTTCTAGGCAAAATTTTGTCTGTAAAAACGAGAAATCTTCGTAGAAACCGGGTTTCTGAAGTCAGCGCGCGTCGCGAACTATCTGTGTAGGGTACGCAGGGATCGCCTGTTTTTTTTAATTTATTGAACTATTTTTGTATCGATCGCCCTGTGGAAACTGTGGAAAAAAAAGCTAACTGCTGGCTGGGCATCACCTCTAGGTAATAAATACCTGTGGAAAACTTGTGGAAAAGCTGTTGCGGTCGATCGCCCGCCCATTTTTGTGCACAAACTGTTTCGGGCGATCGAGTAAAGTTTTCCACAAACCGAGGGCAACTTTTCCACAGGTTTTTCCACAGGCAAGCTGCTACGCATAGAGATTGTCTGTTATCGGAGAGTTACCCCTTCGATGATGCGGATCTGGAAATCGCTGCATAGAGTCATTGGTGTGACAACTGACTGACAACTGACTGACAACTGACTGACAACTGACAACTTACCGAAAGCATCCAGGATACAACCCCCCGGATTCATCCGTCCAGAAATAAAAAACCTGTATCCGATGAAACTTGCCCCCCGAATTTATCCGTGGGGTCAATGCTTCAATTCTTGAATCTAAAATCTAAAATCTAAAATCTAAAATCAATTGACTTCTTCTCAAGTTTTGCGACTGACAACATTAATTCGATCGCTCAACTGACGCAAAGTTTGAGCCAAATTCGGGTCAGTGTTCCGCAACTGAGCAATTTTGTCGCAACTGTAAAGCACAGTCGTGTGATCTTTGCCGCCAAACACTTCGCCAACTTTTGGCAAACTCAAACCAGTATGCTGCCTAATTAAATACATCCCTACTTGACGGGCCAGACTAATTTCTCGCCTGCGAGAAATGCCTTTCAAATCTTCAACAGAAACATCAAACTCCTCAGCCACAACTGCAATTACTGCATCTGGCGTCGCCTCTAAGCTTTCAGTTTGCTGGTTCAAAACCGGGGCGATATTCTCCACGGTCATCGGCAAACCGGTAATTGAAAGATATGCTACCGCCCGAATCAAAGCACCTTCCAATTCCCGAACATTGGAAGTGTAACTAGAAGCAATGTATTCAATGACATCTCGCGGCAGACGCATATTTTCATACTCAGCTTTTTTCTGCAAAATCGCCATCCTAGTTTCCAAGTCTGGCAATTGAATGTCGGCAATTAATCCCATGGAAAATCTGGAACACAGACGCTCTTGCAGGCGTGGGATTTGCTGCGGCGGGCGATCGGAAGCTAAAACTACTTGATTTCCGGCTTCGTGCAAAGTATTAAAAGTGTGAAAAAATTCTTCTTGAGTGTATTCTTTGCCTTCAATAAATTGGATATCATCTATTAACAAAACATCGGCTGCTCGATAATGATCGCGGAAAGTTTGCATACTATCTTTCCTAATGGCAGCGATTAAATCGTTAGTAAATTTCTCAGTAGAAACGTAAAAAATCTTGGCATTGGGGTCAATTTCCAAGCGATAATGACCGATCGCCTGCATCAAATGAGTTTTGCCCAAACCGACGCCACCGCACAAAAATAGGGGATTGAATTCTCGGCCCGGAGACTCGGCTACCGCGAGGGAGGCTGCGTGGGCCATGCGGTTGTTGGAACCGACGACAAAGCGGGAAAATACGTGTTTCGGGTTTAAATTGGCGGGTTTGGGGGGGTGAAGCGAGTGGCTTTCCGGGATATCGGCGATGGGGGAGGGCCAAATCATGGCGGAATCGCTGCTGCCGCCTGTTTCGTTTCCTCCGGCAATGGTCAAGTAAATGTCTACGGGATAGCCGAGAATTTCGTAGACTGCATCGGCAATGGTTTTGACGTAATATTTTTGCAACCAATTGCGAGCAAAGGGGTTGGGGGCGCTGACAATCAAACAGTTATTTTCGAGTTGTTCGGCCCTGGCAGTTTTGATCCACGTCTCAAAGCTAGGTCTGCTCAGTTGTACCTGGAGACGTTCAAGTATCTGATTCCACAGACTTTCGAGGGGAATGTCCACTGCTCACCTCTGCCGATCGGCATTCAAGATATTAATTCTACAGTCTAGAGAGTTTAGTCCTCAGATGCTAAAGTTTAAGGGAGTCTGCCGTAGCTTGCGGGGCGGGACGCCATCGCCCACAAATTTGGCGGCTCAGCAGTCCAAACCAGGTATCGGGGAGCGGCTCGGCAAATATTTAGATTTGGCAGGAAAGCCTTAAAACATGGCAATGAAGAGTTCTACTGGCAAATTTTGGAAGCAACCGGCAATTTACATATTGCTGCTGGTAACGGGAGCCGGGGCCGCCATGTTGGGCGATCGTCTGACGGTTTCTCAATTTCGTGCAAATTCTGGCGATTCGGGACAAAGGGCGCTGGAACCTAAATTGCAACTGCCTCCTAATACAAAGGATCGAGTTAGCAAAGTCTTGCCGCCGGCTTCCTTGTCGGGCGACGGGACTAATGTGAATTTTATTGTGGCTGCCGTGGCAAAAGTTGGCCCGGCAGTGGTTCGGATCGATGCTTCGCGCCCGGTGAAACCGGGAAATAGAGGCCTGTCGCCGGAAGATTTTTTTGGCATAGAACCGAATTCGGGTGGCCGGGGCGGGATCGAACGCGGCACTGGTTCGGGTTTTGTCATCGGTGCCGACGGGGTGATTCTCACTAACGCTCACGTTGTAGAGGGAGCCGATACGGTAAATGTAACTCTCAAGGACGGTCGCAGCTATCAGGGGCGGGTGTTGGGGGCGGATAAGGTAACGGATGTGGCTGTGGTGAAGATTGAGGCGAATAATGTGCCTGTGGTGGCGATCGGCAATTCGGATAAGCTGTTGTCTGGGGAATGGGCGATCGCGATCGGCAATCCTTTGGGTTTGGACAATTCCGTAACTGCGGGGATTATTAGCGCTACGGGGCGATCGAGCTCTGATGTGGGCGTACCCGACAAGCGGGTCGGTTTTATTCAAACAGACGCTGCAATTAATCCGGGGAATTCCGGCGGCCCGCTGCTGAATGCTTCGGGCCAAGTTATTGGCATGAATACGGCGATTATTCAAGGTGCTCAAGGATTGGGCTTTGCGATCCCCATTCAGGCGGCGCAAGAGGTGGCGAAGGAACTGATTGCGACGGGGAGAGTCGAACACGCTTATTTGGGAATTGAAATGGCGACGCTGACTCCCGATGTTAAGGAGCAAATTAACAGCAACGCTAACAGCAGCCTGCGAGTTGCAGTCGATCGGGGTGTGGCTATTGTTAGCGTTGTTCCTAATTCTCCGGCAGCAGCAGCCGGTTTGCGGGCTGGAGATGTGATTCAAAAAATTAGCAATCAGCCAATTATTCAGTCGGAAGCTGTTCAGGAGTTCGTGCAAAATGCTAAGGTTGGCGGGCTGTTGCAAATGGAAATCAACCGCAACGGGCAAATAGTTAATTTGACTGTTAAAACGGGGAGTTTACCGGTTCAAAAAGTTAGATAAGAAGGAAGAAGGAAGAAGGAAGAAGGAAGAAGGAAGAAGGAAGAAGGAAGAAGGAAGAAGGAAGGAGGAAGAAGGAAATAATAATTTGTCAGTAGTTAACGACTAACCAATAACCACTAACCAATAACTATGGCAGAACTCTTACAAATATCGCAATTAGGAAATCCTGTACTGCGCCGCCCGTCGCAAGTTGTCGAGAATATTAAGGACGATCGCATTCAACAGTTGATTGACAGCTTAATCTTTACAGTACAGCAGGCAAACGGAGTGGGGATTGCCGCTCCTCAAGCGGCTCAGTCCGATCGCCTGTTCATCGTCGCATCCCGTCCCAACCTGCGGTATCCCCAAGCACCCCACATGGAACCCACAGCGATGATTAATCCCCGGATTGTGGCTGCATCAACAGAGACAGTCAAAGACTGGGAAGGCTGTTTGAGCATTCCGGGGATTCGGGGATTGGTGCCCAGAAGTAGGGCGATCGAGATAGAATACACCAGTAGAGACGGCAAACTCCACCGACAAGAATTGACAGACTTTGTGGCCCGAATTTTTCAACACGAACACGACCATTTAGATGGAATCGTGTTTTTAGACAGAGTGGAAAGTACCCACGAACTGATGACAGAAGATGAGTACCAGCAACAATTTGTCAAGCTACTCTAAGCAAAAGCATCCAGCGTACAAGCCCCCGGATTCATCCGCAGGGCCAATTCTTCAATTATCCAATCGAAAATCGAAAATCGAAAATCGAAAATCGAAAATCGATGACGATTAGCAGCAGCAATTTGTCAAGCTGCTCAGACAGTTTGTATAATTGTTATCAGTAATATTACAGATTTTGCACGCAGGAGGGCGAATGTCTATCAATTTGGAAAAAGGCGGGAGAATCAATCTCTCTAAAGAAGCACCCGGGCTGAAAAATGCCGGGATTGGTTTGGGATGGGATACCAATGCTACAGACACAGGCGCAGCATTTGACTTAGATGCTTCCGTGTTTATGTTGGGAGCTACTGGCAAAATTCCTGGCGAAAAATACTTTGTTTTCTACAACAACAAGGAGTCGCCGGACACTTCTGTAATACATCTGGGAGATAGCAGAACCGGAGAAGGATTTGGCGATGATGAAACAGTTACCGTCGATTTAACTAAAGTCGATCCGGCGGTGGAAGAAATTGTGTTTGTGGTAACTATCCACGAAGCAGAATCGAGAAGGCAAAACTTCGGTCAAGTGCGGAATGCTTTTATCAGGATTTACGACACTACTACTAATACAGAGGTAACGAAGTACGATTTGGACGAGGATTTTTCTAGGGAGACAGCGGTAGAGTTTGGCAGACTTTACAAGAAAGACGGTGAGTGGAGGTTCCAAGCTGTAGGACAAGGCTACAATTCCGGCTTGCAAAGCTTTGTAGATAAGTACGCCTGATAAAAGGTCGATCGCTCCTAGCTAAATAAATCGAGGGAAAATTCGGAAGCAGGAATGTTTCCCTCGATTTTAAGCAATCAGACTCATGAGGTGATAAACCAGATGGGAATTCAATTAAAGAAGGGCGAAAGATTTAATCTTTCTAAAACATCTCCAACTTTAACAAAAGTTGCGATCGCCCTGGGATGGGAAATAGCAACTGAACGAAGTTTATCGGACTCAAACCAGCAAAGCTGCGATATCGATGCCTCGGTTTTTGCATTAGGTTCGGACGGCAAAATTCCCGATGAAAGATACTTTGTATTTTACAATAACTCGCAGTCGCCGGACGGAGCGATCGCCCATTCGGGAGATAATCAAACTGGTCAAACTCAAGGGGATGACGAGACAATTTATGTAGACTTAGAAAAAGTAACGGCTGCTGTTGAGGAAATGGTTTTTGTGGTCACGATTCACGACGCACAAGCTAAACATCAAAATTTTAGCCAAATCAGAAATGCTTTTATCCGATTGTACGATCGCCAAACCGGCAGCGAACTAGCGCGCTATGATTTAACAGAAGGTTTTTCTGAAGAAACAGCAGTCGAGTTCGGACGGTTGTATAAAAAAGATGCAGCTTGGAGATTTCAGGCCGTAGGACAAGGATATAAAGCAGGGTTGCAGAGTTTTGTTGACAAGTATCATTCTGAGATTCAACAGCAAGAAAAGCCAGCAAAAATTACAGTAGAACTGCCTAAATTACCAGTTATTGAAGATAGCCACAAAAGTCAGAAAGCTATAGCATTAGACAAAAAGCTTCAGGAGAAAGCGCCGCACATTTTCAATCTTGCTAAGAAAGCCGATATCTCGCTAAAAAAGGCAAATCTCACAAATCACGATGCTCAAGTAGCGCTTTGCCTCGATATTTCTGCTTCCATGTCTTCCCTATACCGTTCAGGAAAAATTCAGCGTTTGGCAGAGAAGATTTTGGCTTTGGGATGTCGGTTTGATGACAACGGATCGATCGACATATTTCTGTTTGGAGTCAACCCCCACAATCCCGGTGAAATGTCGATCGACAATTTCTCAAACTTCATCTACCATATACTGCAACAGTATCCTTTAGAACCAGGTACTTACTACGGTAAAGTGATGAAGGAAATTAGAAAGTTCTATTTTCCTGATGGTCGCGGTAGCAGGCGCTACGCAGCTATGAAAGCCGATCGACCTGTCTACGTGATGTTTGTAACTGATGGAGAAACTGCGGACGAGTCGGAAAGCAAGCAGCAGCTACAATGGTCGTCCTATGAGCCGATATTTTGGCAGTTTATGGCGATCGGCACGTCGCAGAAAGATGTCAAAAGTAAGGGAGTTCGAGGGTGGTTAGCAAGATCCGTAGCCAGCGATTTTAGCTTTTTAGAACAGCTTGACGAAATGGGCGCTCGCTACCTAGACAACGCCGATTTCTTCAGTTTAGAAGACCCGGAACATATTGCCGATGAGGAATTATACGATTTGTTGACCGCCGAATATCCGCATTGGGTAAAATCAGCACGAATCAAAAATCTCTTACCCTAGAAACAGCTTTTGCCTGCCAACAAAATGCTAGCTTAGGGCAATCATTCAACTTCACAATAAACCTTACACAATCACAAAACTATGGCTATCAACTTGACAAAAGGACAATCGATCGTTCTCAGCAAAAGCGAATACGACTTATCCCGATTAACAATGGCTTTGGGCTGGGATGTAGCGCAAGCTAAAAAAGGTCTTTTCGGCCGCAGCAGCGGGGCAAATTTTGACTTAGATTCCTACGCTCTGCTGCTGGGAGAAAATGGCAAATTAAAGAACTACAAAGAAGATGTAATTTATTACTCTCATTTGGAGTCAAATGACAAAACAGTTGTTCACTCAGGCGACAATCTCACTGGTGAGGGAGAAGGAGATGACGAACAAATATTGGTGAAACTGAGTTCTTTGCCAGCACAATATCACAAAATAATTTTGGGCGTAAATATTTACGATGGGAAAGAGAGAAAACAGCATTTTGGTCTGGTACAAAATGCTTTTGTTAGGGCTGTAGATGCCGCCGGGAAAGAAATAGCTCGCTATCGCTTGTCAAATGACCCATCTTATGAAGGAAAATTAAATATGTTGATGGGAGAAGTCTATCGAGAAGGCGGCGAGTGGAAGTTTAAGGCTTTGGGAAATCCTTTGGCTGAAGATTTGA
The DNA here is from genome assembly GCF_036705345.1 of Microcoleus sp. B3-D2. Classification (NCBI taxonomy): domain Bacteria; kingdom Bacillati; phylum Cyanobacteriota; class Cyanophyceae; order Oscillatoriales; family Microcoleaceae; genus Microcoleus; species Microcoleus sp. B3-D2. The sequence continues at coordinate 62,980 of NZ_JAUBUG010000015.1, read as the reverse complement.
ACGGTGTTGTCGGTTCGTTTATGCGGTGATATCAAATTCGTTAAATTGAGGCTTGTAGGGGCGGGTTCACCAACAATATTAGTCAATAATTGACGATATAAATAAACCCGCCCCCACCCAACGGTAAATCGCAATGAACATTTTTCGTATTTGATCGAAGTCAAGGTTGATGTAGGTTATTTGTGGGTGGGGGCGGGTTTATAGAGACTGTTTGTTTGAGTTAGATATTGTTTGTAAAACCCGCCCCTACAATATTTTACGAATCTTTAACAGGCCGCATTGTCGGGAACATGACGGCATCTCGGATGCTTTGAGTATTAGTTAAAAGCATCACCAATCTGTCTACGCCGATACCCATTCCCGCACAGTTAGGCATTCCCAAAGATAGCGCTTGAATAAAGTCTTCATCCATTGGATGCGCTTCGTCATCGCCGGCATTTTTCTGCGCTAACTGTTCCTCAAACCGCTTTCTTTGCTCCTTCGGATCGTTCAATTCTGAGAAGCCGTTCGAGTATTCTGTACCGTTGATAAATAGCTCGAAACGTTCTACAAATCCCGGCTTGCTGCGATGTCCTTTCGCTAAGGGACTGACTTCAACAGGGTAGTCGATAATGAATGTAGGTTGAATTAGTTTGGGAACCACTAATTTGTCAAAAACTGCATACAGCACGTAGCCTAAACTCTGTTGTTCTAACTTAGACAGGTGCAATTCTAGTTTGGTTGCAGAAGCGATCGCACTTTCCAAGTCCAAAGTGTCAAAATCCAGCCCAAACTCATCTCTGACAGCTTCTACCATCGTTTTCACTTGCCAGTGTTTGCCACTGAAACCGGGATATTTTTCGCTGTAGTCGAACTTGCGTTCTAAACTAATCGTTTCCCCCTGATTTTCAATTTCTTTGACATCCCCAAATACCGCCGCCGCGGCAAAACACATCACGTCTTCGACAACTGTTAAAATGTCGAAAACATCAGCATAAGCTTGGTAAACTTCTAAAGAGGTAAACTCCGGATTGTGGGTGCTGTCAATGCCCTCATTTCTAAATGCTTTCCCTAGTTCAAATACTCGCTCGAAACCGCCGCAAATTGCTCTTTTTAAGAATAATTCGGGAGCCACTCGCAAATACAAATCCACATCCAAAGCATTGTGGTGAGTGATGAAGGGCTTAGCTGCAGCACCGCCGTAAATAGCTTGCAGTGTTGGCGTTTCTATTTCGTAAAAATTGGCTTGCCAGAGATAGGAACGGATGCTTTGAACGATGCGGCTGCGAAGCATAAAACGGTTGAGCGCATCTTGGTTGCTTGCCAAATCCATTTCGCGGTGACGGCGGCAAACTTCGGGGTCGTTAATTCCGTAATAAGCATCGGGAAATTGAATGGTAGCTTTTGATAAAAGCTTTAATTCCCTCACTAAAATAGAAAGTTCTCCCCTGGGGGTGCGGCAGCCGATACCTTCGACGCCGACAAAATCGCCGACATCGAGCAATTTTTTAATTTGTTCAAAGCTCAAACCGACTTCGCCGGTGACGATTGCTTTCTCGATTTTGAGTTGAATCTTGTCTGTGGCGTCTTTTAAATCGATGAAACCAATTTTGCCGCTGTCTCGCTTGGAAGTGATGCGGCCGGCTAATCGCAGGGGAATTTCTTCGGGGTCGCTTTCTCCGTTTTCGAGTTCTTTTCCCGGCTGACTAAATATTTCGCGAACAAGCTTGGCTGTGTGCGATCGCGCGTAGGATTCACTGGGATACGGTTCTATGCCTTGCGATCGCAGTTCGTCTACTTTTTGACTGCGGACTTCGGCTTCACTGAGAGTCATTAGTTATTGCCTGATTAAAATTACAAATATCTGACATCTTGCACTATTCTGGCGATCGTGCGATCGGGCGTTGCTCAAAGCAACGCCCCACAAGAAAATTCACTCTTTGTGGAACAGGCATCTTGCCTGTTCGTGACAAAGCTGCAAGATGTCAGAAACACCAAACTCTATCATAACTGGGCGGCTTTGAGAGCCAATTTGCCAAATAATAAGTTACATCCTCTCGTAGCCCGATCGCACAGAGCCGCACTCGCCCCAGAAATATCTCCGATAACAATTTGCGATCGAGTGCACAAAGCGACCGAAACATTAAAAAATTAAGTTGTCTGTCGATCGCAACTGGTGAGATGATATGTAGTGCAGCCTCACGGCAGTTCCATAGAAACTGAACAGCAGAAACGCGAGCGATCGAACTCGGCTCATCGCACCTCTGTCAGAATCGACCACACACACTCTCTCTTAACATATAAAAACCATAATTATGGCTGTTGCAACCCAATCACTCGAAGAACTCTGCATCAACTCTATCCGCTTTTTGGCCATCGATGCGGTAGAAAAAGCAAAATCAGGACACCCGGGACTGCCGATGGGCGCTGCCCCTATGGCCTTCGTGCTGTGGGATCGGTTCATGCGGTTCAACCCCAAAAACCCGAAGTGGTTTAATCGCGATCGCTTCGTCCTCTCCGCCGGCCACGGCTGTATGCTACAGTACGCCCTCCTGTACTTGACCGGCTACGATAGCGTCACCCTCGACGACATCAAGCAATTTCGCCAGTGGGAATCCAGAACCCCCGGACACCCCGAAAACTTCATGACCGAAGGCGTAGAAGTTACCACCGGCCCCCTGGGACAAGGAATTGCTAATGGCGTCGGTTTGGCAATGGCAGAAGCTCACCTCGCTGCTAAGTTTAACAAGCCCGACCACACAATTGTTGACCACTACACCTATGTAATTTTGGGTGACGGCTGCCACATGGAAGGTGTTTCTGCCGAAGCTTGTTCTTTGGCCGGACACCTCGGACTCGGCAAATTAATTGCCTTGTACGATGACAATCACATTTCTATTGAAGGCGACACAAGCTTGGCCTTTACTGAAGATGTGGGCAAGCGTTTTGAAGCTTACAACTGGCACGTTATTACAGTAGACAATACCGCTCTAGACGAAGATACTAACCTAGAAGCAGTTCACAAAGCTATTGAAGAAGCCAAAAAAGTCACGGACAAACCGTCCATGATTAAAGTCCGCACCGTCATTGGTTACGGTTCTCCAAACAAGCGCAATTCCTACAGCGCTCACGGTGCTGCTTTGGGTACCGATGAAGTGCAAGCAACTCGCGATTTCTTGAAGTGGGAACACGCACCGTTTGAGATTCCTGAGGATGCTTTGTCACACTTCCGCAAAGCAGTCGATCGCGGTGCTCAAGCTGAGCAAGAATGGCAGAAAGCTTTTGATGCTTATAAAGCAGCATATCCTGCAGAAGCTGCAGAATATGAGCGCACGGTTGCCGGCAAACTTCCTGAAGGTTGGGATAAAGTTTTGCCGACATACAACCCGGAAGATAAGGCAGATTCGACTCGGAATCATTCTGGAAAATGTTTGAATGCTTTGGCAGGTGTCCTACCTGAATTGATCGGCGGTTCCGCTGACTTGGCATCTTCTAACATGACTTTGCTCAAGGGTGAAAAAGACTTCCAAAAAGGTCAGTACGAAGGACGTAACCTGCGCTTTGGTGTGCGGGAACACGGCATGGGTGCGATCGCCAACGGTATGCTTCTGCACGGCGGTTTAATTCCTTACTGCGCCACTTTCTTGGTATTTGCTGACTATATGCGGGGAGCAATTCGCCTCTCTGCACTCTCGGAAGCTGGAGTTATTTACGTAATGACTCACGACTCCGTAGCCTTGGGCGAAGACGGCCCCACTCACCAACCGGTGGAAACTATCGCTTCTCTGCGAGTAATTCCCGATTTGTTGGTAATGCGCCCTGCGGATGGTAACGAAACATCCGGCGCTTACAAAGTGGCAGTTGAAAGCCGCACTCGCCCAACTTTAATGGCTCTGTCGCGCCAAAATCTGCCCAACTTGGCTGGAAGTTCGATCGAAGGAACTGCCAAAGGCGCTTACATTTTGTCTGACGACGGCGGCACTCCCGACATCATTTTAATCGGCACCGGCGGCGAAACATACCTCTGCGTTGATGCCGCTGAAAAATTGCGCGCCGCAGGCAATAAAGTGCGCGTAGTTTCGATGCCTTGCTGGGAATTGTTTGACTTACAAGATGCCGCTTACCGCGAATCTGTACTGCCGAAAGCTGTTACTAAACGGTTGGCAGTTGAAGCAGCTTGTAGCTTCGGCTGGGGACGTTATTTGGGTTCCGAAGGCGACAGCATAAGCATCGACACATTCGGCGCTTCTGCACCGGGCCCCGTTGCTTTAGAAAAGTTTGGCTACACCGTTGATAATGTGGTAGCTAAGGCTCAGGCGCTGTTGGGTTAATAGCAGCAGCATAATTTTTGGTGGGGCGGGCTTCTGGCTCGCCCCATTTTTTATAGAAGAAGGAAGAAGTTCGGCAACGGATGTAACAGATGTAACAGATGGATGGAAGAAGGCTTTAGTTATCTAGGAGAGAAGGCTTTAGTTATCTAGGAGAGAAGGCTTTAGTTATCTAGAAGATAAGGAAGAAGGAAGGAAAAGCTAAAATCTAAAATCTAAAATGGGAATATGGGGTTTCACTTCGTTCTACCCAACCTAGAGCTCGCTACAGCTCGCGCATCATTGAGAATTGCTATATTAAGAGTTACGGAAGAAAAACCTGTTTCTACGACAATATTCGGTTTGGCAACAAGGCATCTAACCAGAAACCGGGTTTTTAGCCCCCGGTGCGTTAAAGACTGTATCTTTCAAAAATTTGAGATAGGTTATAAGTCATTGGGTTAAATTACTAATTACCAATTACCAATTACCAATTACCAATTACCAATTCTCGATTACCCATTCCATTTATGATGATTTGGAAATTTTTAAATCACCTGTTATTCACCGGGAATTATATTCCTCAAGGCTACTGTTACCTTTGGCAGCGAGAGCTAGTCGCGCTCCACGTAGTGTCAGACTCTATAATTGCCCTGGCCTACTATTCAATACCGCTATCCCTAATTTATTTTATCGGTCAGCGAAAAGACTTGCCCTTCCGTAACATCTTTTGGCTGCTTGCAGCGTTTATTATCTCTTGCGGCACTACTCATATAATGGAAGTTTGGACGCTTTGGCATCCTGTTTATTGGGTTTCTGGCAGTCTGAAAATTATTACCGCCGCGATTTCTGCTTACACCGCTTTTGCATTAATTCCTTTAGTTCCCCAAGCATTAACTCTCCTCAGTCCAACTCAATTAGGGATGATCGATTCAATACTGCAAAAAGAAATTATGGAGCGCCGAGAAACGGAAGCTCGCTATCAAACTTTAACTGAAGCTTCGCCGGTAGGAATATTTTATGCAGATGCTGTAGGAGACTGCTTGTATGTCAACGAGCGCTGGTGTCAAATTTCGGGAATTACCTGCGATGAAGCTTTGGGCAAAGGGTGGTTGCAAGGCATTCATCCAGACGACCGCGATCGGGTTTTTACTGAATGGTATAGCCCCACGCAGGAGAAATTGCCGTTTAAATCTGAGTACCGCTTTCAAGGCATTAATCACTCTCAAATCATTTGGGTATTCGGTCAAGCTGTCGGTCAAATCGGAGAAAATGGGGAGGTTAAAAGTTATGTGTGTACTATTACTGATATTACAGAACGCAAGCAGGTAGAAGAGGAAAATCGACGGCTCAATGAAACTCTGGAGCATCGAGTTGCTGAGCGCACTGCTCAAATTGAAATTTCTAACCAGACATTGCAAAAAGAAATAGCCTACCGCGAAAAAATAGCACTCACTTTGTTGGAATTGACGCAACTGCAAAATGCAATTCTTAATAGCGCTAACTACACAATTATTTCTACAGATCCCGACGGTACAATTAAAACATTTAATCGGGCGGCAGAGCAACTTTTAGGTTATTCGCAAGAAGAAGTGGTGGGGAAAGTCACGGTAGCAATAATTCACGATCCTCTGGAGGTCGCTAAAAGAGCTGAAGTTCTTTCTCAAGAATTGGCAGTGAAAATAGAGCCGGGAATGGAAGCGTTTTTTGCCTTGCCGTCCCGGAAAATCGCTGACGAAAATGAATGGACTTACATTCGCAAAGATGGTTCGCGGTTTCCGGTACTGCTGTCGGTGACTGCCTTATTTGACAGTAACGGAAATATTAACGGTTTTTTGGGTATCGGTCAGGATATTAGCGATCGCAAACAAGCTGAAAAAGAGCTGCGCGACCTAACCAGTGCCATGCAAAATGCGGTGGAAGGCATTTCGCGGCTGGACATTGAGGGACGCTACGTGAAGGTTAACCGAGCTTACGCTCATAAATGCGGTTACGAACCGGAAGAAATGCTTGGCATGGAATGGCAGCCCACCGTACATCCGAGCGATCTTGAGATGATGATCTCAGCTTATCAGGAAATGCTAATTTCTGGCAAAGTAGAAGTTGAAGCTAGAGGCGTTCGGAAAAATGGCTCGTTTTTTTACAAGCAATTAACGATGGTAAAAGCTTGCGACGCACAAGGGATATTTAACGGCCACCACTGTTTTATGAAAGATATCACTGAGCGGAAACTAACTGAAAGAGCTTTGCAGGAAAGCGAATTCAAGTACAGGCAAATAGTTGAATTAGCAGAAGAAGGTATTTGGGTAATTGACAGAAATGGCCTCACTACTTACGTGAACCATGCAATGGCGCGAATGCTCGGCTATAGTGAATTAGAAATGTTCGGGCGGTCGCTTTTTGATTTCATGGACGAACCGGAAAAACCACAAGCTCTTGATAATGTCGAGCGGCGCAAGCAAGGTATTGCTGAACAACAGGAATTTAAATTCAAAAGTAAGGACGGCAAAGATATTTGGACTCATATGTCTACCAGTCCAGTCATGGACTCTCAGGGTAATCTGCTGTCTTGTTGCGCCTTGGTTTACAACATTACAGGCCGCAAAGAAGCAGAGCAGCAAATGCTGCAACTTACAGAAGATTTGAAGCGTTCCAACGAGGAATTAGAACAATTTGCTTATGTGGCTTCCCACGATTTGCAAGAACCGCTCCGAGCCGTTACCAGTTACACTCAATTGCTGGCCCAGCGCTATCAAGGAAATTTGGACGATCGCGCAGATAAGTATATTCATTATATAGTCGATGGCGCCACCAGAATGCAGCAGCTAATTAACGATTTGTTGGCGTATTCGCGCCTGGGAACGAGGGGTCAGGAGTTTGAGCAGGCCGATTGCAAGGCTGTGGTTAAGCAAACTATGTGCAATTTGCAAATTGCGATCGCCGAAACAAAAGCTGTAATCACCTGCGACGCGATGCCAACCGTCATGGCGGATGAATTTCAACTGGTGCAATTATTCCAAAATTTGCTCGCCAACAGCATCAAATTTTGTCGCCAAGATATCCCGTTGATTCATATCGCTGCCTGCAGGCAAGAGAGCGAATGGGTGTTCAGTGTCCGCGATAACGGCATTGGCATCGATCCGCAGTATGCCGATCGCATTTTTATCATTTTTGCGCGCCTGCACTCCCGCCGCCAATATTCCGGTACTGGTATAGGTTTGGCGATGTGCAAGCGCATTGTTGAACGCCACGGCGGTCGGATTTGGGTGGAATCTCAGGAGGGAAAAGGAGCGACTTTTTACTTCACTATTCCTATAATTAGTACCTGAAGCCTCAAAGTTCAATGTTGTTTTTATACTTTAAAGGATACGCCGGTTATGAGCGATCGAAGCACTGTTAGACCTATAGAGATTCTGCTGATTGAGGATTCTCCCAGCGATGCCGATTTGGCAATAGAAGTCCTCAATCAGGGTAAAATATTGAATAACTTGCATTTTGTGGAGGATGGAGTCGAAGCAATCAAGTTTTTGCGCCGAAAAGAACCCTATCTTAGGGTACCTCGTCCCGATTTGATTTTGCTCGATTTGCATCTGCCGAAAAAAAGCGGTATTGAAGTGCTAGAAGAAATTAAAACTGACCCAACCTTAAAATTAATTCCTGTAGTGATTCTCAGCACTTCAGCAGCTCCAGAAGATATTTTTAAGTCCTACTCGCTCCACGCCAACTGTTACATAACCAAGCCGGTAGACTTCGTAGAATTTACTAAAGTAGTCAGGTTAATTGAGGAATTCTGGCTGGCAGTCGTCAAACTTCCTCTAAATTAAACGAACAGATGGTTTGCTTATGAGCCTTCTAAAAACTTTTAACCTATGAAAATTCTGCTGGTGGATGATTTGCTCAGCGAGGCTGAATGGACTTTATAAAAGCGGGCGACCAGCCAATTTTTAACCATTTGCAAATAGTATAAGATATGGTATAGGCAAGAATTTTATTGAATAAGCAGGCTTTTCTGTTCGCAGTCTCGTCCTAATTTAATTCTGCTTAACTTGATTAGGCCTAAAAAAAACAGTTGAAAATATTGATATAAATCAACTCAGCACTCAAGTTAAAAATGATTCCGGTGGTAATTATGACAACCTCAGCAGTCGATGAAGAGATGCTCAAGTTTTATGCCCTGTCAGCCCGGTACTACATCACTAAGCTTATCGATTTTAGTCAAGTCGCTAAGCTGGTGAGATCGATTAAGGATTGGTGGCTGGTGGTGATAGTTCCCAAATAATAATTTTCAAGTTGAAAATTGCATGGGAAAGCGGAAAAGTTTAACCTAAGATTGGTAGAGTAAAAATTTTACAGTCAAAAACGTCTAAGCTATGTGGATTAAGATTCTGTTAGTAGAAGACAATCCTGCTGATGCTGATTTACTTGCAGAACTGTTAGAAGTATCTGTGGGCGTCGAGTGGGAACTGGTGTCTGTTGAGTTCCTCCATGAGGCGATCGCACAACTGTGCAAACAATCCTTTGATGTAGTTTTGCTCGACCTTTCTTTGCCGGACAGCCGCGGTTTGGAAACCCTAACTCGCCTGCGAGAAGTTGCTCCTGATGTGCCAATGGTGGTAATGACAGGCTTGGACGATGAGGCGATCGCCCTCGAATCAGTTCGCTTGGGAGCTCAAGACTATATTGTTAAAGGTCAAATTACTACTCAATTATTAGTACGGACGATCCGCTACGCGATCGAACGTTCTCAAACCTTTCAAATGCTGCGGGAAAGCGAGCGCCGCTTTCGGGCGATTTTTGACTCATCATTTCAGCTAACCAAGCTGCTGACTCCCGAAGGAATTGTGCTGGAAGTGAACGAGACAACCCTCGATTTTGCCGGATTGCGATCGGAGGGTATTGTGGGCCGCCCGATGTGGGAAATGGCGATTTGGGCCCAGTCGCCACAGGTTTCTGAACAATTGCAGTGCGCGATCGGCAAAGCAAGTCGCGGCGAGTTTTTCCGCAGCGAAATCGACTTGTTAGGCAAAAGTGGCCAAATTATGACAGTTGATTTCTCACTGAAACCTGTTAAAAATGAGACAGGACAAGTTTTGCTGCTGATTGCTGAAGCCCGTGACATTAGCGATCGCAAACGAGCAGAAGCGGAAATTCTCAAAGCCCTCGCACGAGAAAAGGAACTTTCAGAACTGCGAGCTAAATTTGTCACAATGGTTTCCCACGAGTTCCGCACACCTTTGACAACCATCCAATTTTCCGCTGGATTGCTGCAAGATTACAGTTCTCAGTGGTCCCAAGATAAAAAATCTACTCATTTTGTGCGGATTCAATTAGCAATTAAACGCATGACAGAGTTATTAGAAGATATCCTCGTAATTGGCAAAATCGAAGCCAATACCTTGCAGTTTCAACCGGTTTCCTTAAACCTCGAAAAATTTTGCCGTCAACTGGTAGAAGAGCAGCAGCTCAACGACAGCAACCAACACCCGATCGCCTTTCAATATGAAGGCGGCAACTGCGAGGCTCAAATGGATGAAAAACTGCTGCAGCAAATCTTGGGAAATGTCCTCTCAAATGCCATCAAATATTCCCCTGTCGGCAGTACAGTTTCCTTGCACCTCAACTGCCAAAACAAAGAAGCTGTTTTCCAAGTTCAAGACCAGGGCATCGGCATTCCCCAAGCCGATCGAGAGCGGATATTAGAAACTTTTTACCGAGCTACAAATGTCGGCAATATTTCGGGAACAGGTCTCGGTTTAGCAATTGTGAAGAGGGCTGTGGAACTTCACGGCGGCCAACTCGCGATCGACAGTCAAGAAGGAAAAGGCACAACTTTCACTATTACCTTGCCTCTAATTTGCCCTCCCAATCAATAACCAACTGAATTATCAACTATACATATCCGCTACTTAACGATTAATTAAGCGCCTAACAAACAAACTTATCAAGTGTCTGAACCCCGAATTTTCCAACAAACTACTAACTAAAAGGAGCTATCACCGTGGCTAAGATTTTGGTAATAGAAGACGAAGAAGCGATTAGAGAGAATATTTTAGAGTTGCTGGAAGCCGAGAATTTTGAAGGAATAGGAGCGATTAACGGCAAAGTCGGCATCAAATTGGCGATCGAAAAAATCCCGGATTTAATTTTGTGCGACATGATGATGCCGGAAGTAGACGGTCACGGCGTCATCAAAGCTTTGCGCTCCGAACCCTTGACTGCCACAATTCCGTTTATTTTCCTCACAGCCAAAGCCGATAAAGTTGACGTTCGCACGGGCATGGAACTGGGAGCTGACGATTACATTACTAAGCCGTGTACGCCGCAAGAACTGCTAAAAGCCATTGCTATTAGACTTGAAAAACAAAAAACAATTAGCCGACAATCTCAAAAGACGCTAGACGAATTACGCACTAATATTAGTATGTCGCTGCCCCACGAATTGCGGACTCCTTTGAATGCAATCCTAGGTTTTTCTGAGCTGATTCTGTCAGAATATCAGGTCTTAGAGGAATCAGATATCTTAGAGATGATCGGTCAAATTCAAACTTCCGGTCATCGCTTGTATCGACTGATTCAGAACTTTTTGCTGTATGCAGAACTGGAGATAGCAGCCACAAATCCCGAACTGCTAAAGGAGATGCGAAATAGCGAATTTAGCTGTGTAAAATCTTTGCTGAGTCAAAAAGCGCGGCAGCAAGCAAAACACGCGAGTAGAACAAAAGATTTAGAATTAAACTTGCAAGATTCGTCGGTAGCTATGGATTCTGTCAGACTCGCAAAAATTGTTGAAGAACTATTGGACAATGCCTTCAAATTTTCATTAGAAGGAACACCGATTTTATTAAGCACTTTCGTCGAAAATCAGACTTTTATTCTGTCTGTCAAAGACAAAGGCCGCGGCATGACTGCCGATCAGATTGCACAGCTAGAAGCTTACAGGCAGTTCGATCGCAAACTTTACCAACAAGCAGGTTTGGGATTGGGCCTGGCTATTGTTCAACGCCTTGTAGAATTGCACGGAGGAGAATTTAAAATAGAAAGTTTACCGCAGCAAGAAACCATAGTTTGCGTTTCCCTGCCTGTCTAAACAATGATTATACCAGTTTCCAAAAAGAATAAAACTGTAGGCAAACTCCCAACCCTTATGGCATAACTCATTCCCAATTCTCAAATCTCAACTCTCAAAGGGTATTATGCAGGAGCGATCGCTCCTTTCAGACACCGCTGCAGATAAATTTGAGCTACCTTATCATTAGGGTTGATTTCCAAGCAGGCCGAAAACAATCTTATAGCTTCGCCACACTTGTCACTATTGTAGAGTACCAAAGCTTGCTCAAAGATTGTCTTTGTCTCTAACTTTTTCTGTCGTAACTCTGGCGGATCTGCCGCAAATACTTCATAAAGTGTTACCATTCGCGATTTGCCTTTAACTGCTACGCGATCTATCAACCTCAAATCATAAAACTCGTTTAACTGTATAAAAGTATTGTGAGTAATTAACATCGAAACCTCATACTCTTTCGTCAAAGTTTCCACGCGGGAGGCTAAGTTTACCGCATCGCTAATCACCGTGCTGTCCATCCGACTTTGGCCGCCCACCGTGCCTAACATCAAAGAACCCGTATTGATGCCAATGCCAATTTGCAGCGGCGGGGAACCGACCTGATTACGACTAATATTATACTCGTTAAGCTCTTCTAGCATGGCAATTCCAGCTTTCACCGCATCGTCCGCACTGCCATCAAACAGCGCCATAATCGCATCGCCAATGTATTTATCAATAAAACCAAAATTGTCAGTAATTGCCGGTTCCATCCGCGACAAATAACCATTAATAAATTGAAAATTCTCTTCGGGATTCATCCTTTCCGAAAGAGAAGTGAAATCGCGGATATCTGAAAACAGCACCGACATTTCTTTCTGCACCTGATCGCCTAATTTGACTTCCAGAATACTTTCATATCCCAGAAAGTGGAGAAATTCGTGCGGCACAAACCGCCCGTAAGCATCTGTTAATTTTTCTTCCGCTGCTAAAGCTTTTTGTAACTCCTCTGTGAATTGGCGGCGCTCTGTTTCTACCTCTAGACGTTCCGTGATGTCTTGAAAAGCAGCTATGGCGTAAACTATGTTTTTTCGTTCGTCGTAGATTGGAGTCGCCCAAACCTCGATCGGCACAATCCGATCCGAGCCATGAATTTCTAGATCGTCCATACGCACAAATTCTCCCCGCAACGCCCGAACAATCGGTTGGCTATCCCTCGGATACAATTGATTAGTTCCAGCGTCGTAAAAATGATAAGCTTCCGGAAATTCGTCAGTACCCCCATCAAAAATTAAACCTTGGGCTAGTATCCTTTCCCCCCAAGAATTCATGTAAAAAGGTTTACCCTTACCATCGACAACAAATATTCCCACGGGCATCGCTTCCAGGAATTGAGTCAATCGGCTTTCGTTTTCTAACAGTGCCTCATTTAACTTTTCTTGGGCTGCCAAAGCTTTTTCTAAATCATTAGTAAACCTGATTCGTTCCACTTCCACGTGTCTTTGCAAACTAATATCCTTAGCAAAACCCTGATAGTAAAGCACTTCACCGTTAGCATCATAAACTGTGCGTGCATACTCAGAAATCCAGATAATGCTGCCATCTCGACAGTAAACCTGAGACTCAAACTCACACAGAGTACCGTGCTGTTTCATCAGCGCCAGAAACTCTTGACGGCGGTTCGGTTCCACGTACAATTGCTGCTGAATATTATTCATACTTTCTATCAATTCTGACGCAGAATCGTAGCCGTAAATTTCCGCCAGAGCAGGATTCGCACTGATAAAATGTCCGTCCGGCGTCGTCTGAAAAATACCTTCTAGAGCATTTTCAAATATCCCGCGATACTTCTCTTCAGCTTGAATTAGCGCCGCTTCAGATTCCTTGCGTTCAGTTATGTCACTAAAAGCAATAATCGCATAGGAAATGTCGCCTGTAGAATCATAAATTGGAGTTGCCCAACTCTCTACAGGAATAATCTTATTAGCTGTACGAATTTCTACACTTTCAGTCCGCACATTTTCGCCCCGAAGCGCCCGCATAATTGGCAATTCTTCCACGGGGCATCTCTGATTAGTCCCGGCTTTATAGAATTGATAAATTGCTGCTTTTTGCTCTGAATTAATATGCGGCACAGTGCCTTTGCCAAATACATCTCGCGCCTTCTGGTTAGCGTAGAAAGATTGCCCGTTTGCATCAAGTACACATACGCCCAATGGCATAGCTTCTAGATATTGGGTCAAGCGACTTTCGTTTTCATGGAGTTTGGCAATCAGCATTGCCTGCTTGCGGTTTAATTTTACCAACTCCTGATTCATTTCCTGAAGTTCTATTTGTTTTTGAACTAACTCTTTATCTTGAAAATATCTATATATGGCCTCAGTAACAGTTAACTTTAAGTCATCAGATTGCCAAGGTTTAGGTATATATCGGTACAATTTAGCATAGTTAATAGCATTGGCTACCGCCTCCAAATCTGCCTGCCCCGTCAGCATAATCTTGAGAGTGTTCGGCGAGATAGCATGAACGCTCCTTAATAGTTCGTCTCCTTTCATACTAGGCATAATATGATCGGAAATAACCAAAGGAACTTCATACTGTTCTGCTAAAAGTTCGGACAGCAACTCTAAAGCTTCTTCGCCACTTTGGGCCGTTTCAATTAAATATTTATCTTCAAAGGCTTTTAGCAGGTCTATTTCCAGACTATCGAGTATAGTCTGCTCATCATCGACACAAATAATGACTGGTTTTTTCATAAATTTGCTAGACCCGACTTAATCGCTTCAATTAGTTCTTGATTTTGCCAGGGTTTTTCTATGAAAGCATGAAGATTTGCTTGAATTTTTGTTCGTTCGATGGCTTCTTGGTCTGCTTGTCCCGTCAGCATCACTGTCACAATTTGCGGATATTTTTGATGAATTTTAATTAGCAACTCATCTCCTTTCATTCCGGGCATCAACCAATCAGAGACAATCACTAGAATCTTAACCTCAGCTTCAGATAGCTCTTCAATAATCTCTAGGGCTTCGGCAGCACTTTCAGCAAATTCCCAAAGATATTTACCGTTAAAAGCCTGTTGCAGTTCAATTTCCAGACTTTGCAACACCCCTACTTCATCGTCAACACACAAAATTGCTGGTTTAGACATCGCTAGTTTCCTTCTTTAGTTTGGGAGGGTGAAGCCCGATGGGTAAGCACACCATTTTCCAAATTCTACATTCCGCGCGGGTAGACTGCAAATTTTTAGCCCCCGCCTTCAGTCTGCGACGCTTTACCTACTCAGTTAAATTAATCGGCAAAGAAACTGTAAATACTGTATTACCGGGTGCTGACTCCACATCAATTTTACCCTGATGTTTTTCAATTATTTTTTTGACAATATCCAATCCCAACCCGCTGCCTTCTCCCGCAGGTTTAGTAGTAAAAAAAGGCTGAAAAATTTTGGGAATAATCTCCGGTTGAATCCCCTTACCGCTGTCAGTAATTTTTACCAAGACGCTGGTATCTTGTTGTACCGCGTCAATTGTTAAAGTTCCTTGATTGTCCATCGCTTGTAAGGCATTGTGAATTAAATTTGTCCAAACTTGATTGAGTTCGTCGGGATAACACAGTACCACAGGCAATTGATCTTGATAATTTCTGACCACTTCCACACCCTGCTTGATTTGGTTTTGATAAAGAGTTAATACAGTTTCAATTCCATCCGTAATCTTCCCCTGTATTTTTTCCCCATTTACATCGTAACGCGCATAATTTTTCAGGGCAAAGACGACTTTGGCAGCGCGTTCAGTAGCGGTAGCGATGGTTCGGGCGCTTCGGTGGATGCTAGCAAAGTCGTAGGCTGTTTTTATAATATTTTCGCAGTCCGGGTCTTTGAGCAACGGCAAGAATTCTTGCAAATTTCCCTGCAATCCGATATTGACTAAAATGCTAGCAAGGCTGTCAGCATTGTCAATTTCTTCCGACTCTAGTTGCTGCTTCACGGTTTTTTTCAATCCCCGTTTTTCTCGCGTAGATAAAGAGTAAGTTTGTTGGCTGGAACTGTACATCAAACGCAAGAAATCGTGCTCGCGTTCTGCTGACAGTTCTTTAAAAAAAACTGGCAAACTTTCGAGATTGTTATCCAAAAAGCTGGTAATATTTCCAATTGACGACCGAATCGCGCCCAAGGGCGTATTAATTTCGTGAGCAATGCCCGCAATCAGTTGCCCTAATGCCGCCATTTTTTCTGATTGCACTAATTGATTCTGAGTAGCTTGCAGTTGGTCTAAAGTAACTGTAAGTTCATTGTTTTTCTGTTGGAGTTTTTTTTGCAACTGGCACATTGCTAAATGGGTTTCTACCCTAACTAGAACCTCTTCCACCTGAAAGGGCTTGGTAATATAATCTACGCCGCCCACCGCAAAGGCTTTGACCTTATCTAGTACGTCATTAATCGCGCTAATAAAAATCACCGGAATGTCGCGAGTGCGTTCATCAGCTTTGATTTTTTCGCAGACTTCATACCCATTCATTTCGGGCATCATAATATCCAGCAAAATCAAATCTGGAGGCATACCTTTGGCCGCAGAAAGCGCTAACTCACCGCTAGGTACGGGGCGGACTTTATAGCCCTTGCCATTCAAAATTCCGGCTAGCAGTCGCAAATTAGCTGGGGTGTCGTCAACTACTAAAATATTACCGCGATCGGTGCTAGCAAGGTCGTTATTCATGTGATATTGCTTGAGATATTAACTTTAAAATTTTGTCGTACTCGAAATTTTCTATACAATTGGCGATCGCACCAGCCGTTACTGCATCCTTTAATCGAATTTGCTCGATCGAGCTATCAATTACATCCGTATCTGCATTTAGTATAGCCAGCTTTAAATCTGATACCAGCGACTCAGGCAATTTCACGAAATCAGCCGCCGTCATTGCGCGATCGCCATCTTTGATTGCCGATAAATTAGTTTGACCCGGATCTTCATAAATATAGCGCACTCCGATATGTTTGTGCATAGCATCAAAAATATCGGCTTCCCGGAAAGGCTTCCTCATAAAAGCATCGCAACCCGCCGATAAAATAACTGCCCGTTCTTCCTCCAAAACGCTCGCTGTCAGCGCAATAATCGCAGTAGCTTGACCTTTAATAGTACCTTTAATGTATTGCGTAGCTTCGTAGCCGTCCATCACAGGCATTCTCATGTCCATCCAAATTAGATGCGGTTCCCAACTATTCCAAATCTCAATAGCTTCTTGACCGTTAGTAGCTTCTTTTAGTTCAAAACCCAGAGGATAGAGGATTTTAATTAACAGTTGGCGGTTGAGCGGTTTATCGTCTACTATCAAAATTCGATAGGTGTGTTGGTTGGGAACCAGTGCAATAACATTCCGGCTGGGTTTGGGGCTTTCAATATCAGCCGCATTGACCGCAATAACTTGAATGTAAAACTTAAAATTAGTTCCCTTTCCCACAGCAGAAGAGACGCTCATTTTGCCGCCCATTAATTCCACAAATTTGCGGCTGATTGGCAATCCCAAGCCTGTACCTTCTTGCGAATCTTTCCCTGTCTTGGTTTGCACGAAAGGTTCAAAAATAGCGTCTAATTCATTGGTAGCAATACCGGAACCAGTATCTTAGACTTCAAAATGAAGGAAGAAGGAAAAGGCAGACGCTGAATCGTCATTTGGCGTGGCAATTATCGGGTTTTTCGAGTGACTGAATTGAGATATGTTAAGACCATAACTTGCTGGAATTTCTGTATTTTGTGATAGTTCTGGGTGAGCAAATTTTCCCCCTTCTACCTGCTGATTTCTATCTAATGACTGCTTGCTAACTCTGACGGCTACACTCCCCTCATGGGTAAATTTAAGAGAGTTGTTGAGCAGATTAATTAAGATTTGTCGCAACTTTACGTCGTCGGCTTCTACATATTGCGGCACGTCGGGACTCCGGTCAAAAACTAACTGCAACTGCTTGTCATCTGCTTTGAGTTCAAACATATCTTCCAAGTCGTTTAGCAGGCGATAGAGGTCAAATTTTTTGGGATTGAGGGTGGTACGCCCGGATTCAATTTTAGATAAATCCAGCACGTTATTAATCAGGGTGAGCAGGTGCTCTCCGCTGCTGCTAATTATGCTAATGTTTTCTTGATGTTCTGGGGATAGAGTTCGGCTGCGAGTCATCAGTTGGGAAAAGCCCAGAATTGCATTGAGAGGCGATCGCAATTCGTGGCTCATGTTAGCAAGAAATGTGCTTTTAGCTTGATTCGCTACCTCTGCTTTGTCTTTAGCTACAGCCAATTCTGCCGTGCGCTCTTGCACTCGGTTTTCTAAAGTTTCAAAAGATTGTTGCAGTTGTTGAGCCATGCTGTTAAATGACTTGGCTAATTCCCCCAATTCGTCGGAGCGTTCACTTTCTACGGTTGTGTCCCATTCACCTTTAGCAATATTTTTTGCTGCTGCATTTAAGCGCAAAATAGGGTTTGTTACCCACCGAGAAGTCAGAATGCCGATCGCCACCGCTACTCCTAAAGCTGCGAAACAAAGCAAAACCGCTGTGCGAGTATTGGCATCGATTTCTGCGGTGAAATCTGCTTCGGGAACAACTACGACAATCAGCCAGTCTAAACCTTTGCCGTCTTGGAACGGCAGGACTTTTAAAAATTGTCGCTTGTCATTTATTTCAAAGCTCAATAACTCCGATTTTTTAATTAGGTCGAATTTTTGATACTGTGCAGTTAAATATTTAGCTGTAGAGCGAGTAAAAGGGTTGCTACTTTCTTCCACTTTAAACAATTGTCTTTCATTACCTTCAGTGCGAAACGGTTTTTCTGTTGTGGAAGTTGCTAACAAAGTACCCTGGCGATCTATAATAAATGTTTGACCGGATTTTCCAACTTTGAGACTGTGGAGAAATCTCCCAAGATGGTCGAGACGCAAGGCAGTAAATAAGACTCCTTGTAGCTGATTTTTTTCGCTGTATACTGGTTGGAGAGCGCTGATAATTAAGGTCGGCTCTAGCAAGGAAACATAAACCGAACTCCAAGTAAGTTTGCCGGCTTTTATGGCACTTTTATACGCAGTATTTTGCCGATTATCAAACTTTTTGACAACGGTGGCAACTGTAGTGCGCTCGCCTCGCTCGTTCGTGTTGTAAGAATAAAAATTTAACCCAGTAGATTTTTCTATCACATTCATCGTGCGGGAGCCGTTAGAAAGTTGTTCACCGGATCTATAATCTCCCTTCTCGTTGCCAACCGAGGTAAAATTGATATAGGGATATAATTGTACTTGTCGCCAAAGATATTTCTCCCAAGCTGAT
Organism: Microcoleus sp. B3-D2; assembly: GCF_036705345.1. Lineage (NCBI taxonomy): Bacteria > Bacillati > Cyanobacteriota > Cyanophyceae > Oscillatoriales > Microcoleaceae > Microcoleus > Microcoleus sp. B3-D2. The sequence continues at coordinate 44,346 of NZ_JAUBUG010000015.1, read as the reverse complement.
AAGTTCTCCATCTTTAACAAGCCGAGCTTGACAGCATCCAGCTTGGTTTGATTGATTAGATGGGGAGTTGTCAGGTAAACTTGCAGGTTTTGCTCGACACGCAAACTCACCTCGCTCATTAACTGACTGGCAAGGTTATTAACTGCTTTTTGTCCGTTTCTAAAAGACAGATATCCTACGAGTCCCACGGCTCCCACGATTTGCAGTACAAAGGGAAATATGAGAACAGTTCGCAGCGGTAATTTGTCTAAAAGTTTAGAAACCATAAGATTGAGAGGTTTGGTGAACTTAGTCTAGAACCGTATTTGCACCACCGGTCTTAATAGCAGCACCATTTATTTACTGCCGCTTAGGTAGGGGGAATTGATGCGGGCTATTTTAGCTGTGGTAGATGCTCGATCCCGATCGAATGTGCACCTAATGTTTACTCGATTAAAATCTATTATTTTATCCATTGTCGTATTATTGTTACCATTTAGGTAAAAGTTGCAGTCTCTGGGTTCGAGAACAGCCTGGTATTCGATCGCGCGGGCGAGTTGAACCCGCAGGGGTCAAGCGGTTTGGAGGCTGGTCAGGAAATTTGCGATCGGCACTCGCCATTTTCCGCAAGACGTGTTATACTGTAAACAGTCGAGGGCACGTAGCTCAGTGGATAGAGCATCAGGTTCCGGTCCTGAGGGTCGGGGGTTCAAATCCCTCCGTGCTCACTTTCTATGTCTTTTGCGGAGTAAGGGTTTCAGGTTAATTGTATTACCGATAGTCCTATTTTCCGCTCAAATTTCGCTCCCATCTGTTCCAAGTATCTCCAAAACCACCTCCATATCTGCCAAGTTTGCGCCGGACTTTTTGCGCTGCGCTTTCAACTGGTTGAGTAAGTCGGCTGGCTCTGGAAATACTGCCACGGTCGGAGCCGATTTTTTATTTGCTTCCCGATCGCGCTGCACTTCCTTGAGCTCTTCCTTCAAATTCTGAACTTCCAAACCTAACTCACCATTCCGCTCGTGTAACTGATTTAGTTCCGCGTCCCATTCTGCAAGCTGCTTGTTGGCCGCTTTCAATTCCTGCCTGAGTGATTCATCGTTGCCATCACTCAGGCACTCAATTTTCCCAAGCGTTCTTCAATCCCTGCTAATTTAGCCGCTAGCAGAGTGTCTAGCTTACTGTCTAGCAATTTGTCTAGCACTGGTTCGATGTCCGAAATTTCGGACACTTGTGTTTGAGGTTGGTTTGGCGGCGCTGATATTGCCTGGTTGGCCGCTTGCTCTAAAGTTCGTACTACCCAAGCGTTGACGCTCAAGCCCTCTGCTGCTGCGACATCTTTAATGGTTTCGAGCAATTCCCGCTTGCCATCCAATCTCAAATTAAGCTGTACTCTGTCTGTCATGTCTAGTACCTGTCTAGTATTTGTCTAGCTTTGTCTAGCGCTATGTCTAGTGGTTGTTTAGTTAGATTCTAGCATCTGTCTAGTACCTGTCTAGTTAGTTAACACCGAGTTGTTCCAGACGTTCTTCAATGGCGGCTATTCGTTGAATTAGTGGGGCAATACGATCGGATATCAGTATGTCTACACTTTCGGCGGCCACTGTAGACACGAGGCTTGTGTCACTCTCTGTAGCCACCGCCGTAGACGTGCCTGAAAGTTCCTTGAGAATGCGTTGTGCAGCTTGACTTACCGACTCCCCCTCTAGTCTTTGAGCTTCTATCCAGTTCAGGAAGTGACCGGAAGCCCTGAACGATACGACTTGACTTTGACTCATTGTAGACACCTGTATACAGATTTTGTCTACAATAGCTGACAACTGTCTACAGTGTCAACATATTGTCTACAGAACTTGTAGACACGAAAATCCCCCAGTTAAGGGGGATGGGATTCAGTCATCAGTCATCAGTTGTCAGTCGGCGACTTCCAAGTCTTTGGGGTCAAGCCATGTGGTAAAACTTCCGTCGGGCTTTACACAAGTAATCTGCCTGTATTTGTCGATTGCATCCACCACCAACTCTAGGCCCGCTAACTGTTCAGCGTACTTTGCCCCGACGTAACGGACTCGGAGACCTTTCTTGGCAGTTACGCTCTTAGGCCGAGTTAGCATTTCTGCCAACTTCCGCCGCTCGCTATCGGTAAGTTGAGGGAGTAAATTGCACACTTTCATAAAAGGTGAGGAAATTGCGTCACCATCGTCTCCACCGCCCTGAATAAGGGTTTGTGCGTCACCAACTGCGTCACCAACTGCGTCACCAGTATTTTTTGGTGACGCAGTTTTCCTTGCTGTATCTACTGGAGACGATGGTGACGCAGTTTTTGCAGTTTGTGGTGAGGTGTGTACAAATCCGACGCCAAGCAAATATCTTTGCCCTTTCCGTTCCATCTCGTCTCGTTCGTTATGGCGACACACTTGGAGTTTAGGAAAAATCTCGCTAAACCTTGACCCCAACTGGTTTATAGCTTTTACAGGAGCGTCATACTTGTTGGAAAGTTCATTCCAAATCAGCTTCTCCTTAGCACCGCTAGTGTCTCTCTCTAGAATCCCTGCATCCTCATACCAAGCTTGCAATTGCTCCCACAAATCTTTAACCCAGACGCGACCGCCAGACTGAACCTCCAAGCCAACCTCGCGGGCAAACTGCCACAAGTGCCGGCTTTCCTCCTGAGCTTTTCGCATCGCCTCGCGGGTCGCAGTGTAATCAATCCCCTCAGTCAGCAACTTTGGCATCCGCTCCAGCATTTTATTGAGAAGTGCCGGCGCAACCCGCTCGCGGACAAAATCTAGATCCTCCTTAAAACGTGGGTCAGCCTCTAGTTCTCCTTGGGAAGCATCAGCGTTACGCTTGTAAGTCTTTGTAAATTTCAAGACCCCATAACGATCGTCTATGGCAGCATTTCCCCCGGTAATAGACGGTAGTTTGTTGCAGTTGAACAAACATATAGCCGTCGGTTTGTACTCGTAACTATCTTTGCCCTTGCGCTCAACTTGGATCAAGTCACCAGTAACGCATTGCTTAAGACTTTGGATCGAGTCGAGGCTGATGTTGGGTGCATTCTCGGAAGCCCAATTACAAATGCTTCCTTCCAATCCTGCCAGAGTAAACTTGCGACCCATGTCGTAAGCCTTAAAATCAGCAAGTGTTAGCCCAGTCATTCCCCGCCCAAACACAGTCTCCGTCGCGACTCGCAGCGTATCCTTGCCGTTAAGCCCGTCACCATCTAATAACAAAGCTTTCACTCCTCGGCCCAGTTTTCTCCGCACCAGTGGCAAGTTGAGTCCAGCAGTAGTAGTTCGCAAGAATATTTCACGCGATGCCGGATCGAGACATTCTAAAAGACGATCGCAGTCTGCCGGATCAATACCAGGGTCATACTTGCAACCCACAAATGTGTAAACATTTTTTGGGTCATGAGGCATTAAAGTGTGCGACCCATCAGCGTTAATTTTCAACACCCCATTAGAGCAATTCAAACCATCAGGGTTGATAGCATTCGGATCTATCGCCCTAGCTAGAACGATGTAATTCCACACCTCGTTGACGCTGGCAGAATTAGCACGATTGCAGCGATATTTCCCATTCACAAATTCAGAATAGGTGCTCAACCAATCAAGGATGCGCCGCTTCTCCGCAGCCTCCGATCGCAACTCGTAATGCGTCCCGCAAAACTCAAAAAGCCGACCGCCAATCGATGCCCAAGGCGCGCCAGAATACAGCGCCTCGACAGCCTTCTGCACGTAGTTTTGCTCTGGACTCGGCGCTGTATTTGGGATGTAGTCGTTCGCACTACTGTCATACTTCTGGCATACTACTTCTTCTCGCGTGCGCGGGTGAGGAGTTAAAGAAATATTAGGGTTGGAAGCGTCAATTTTGCGATCGCCTTTCTTAAGCTGCTTCTCCCACTTGGCTAGAGTTGGCGCGCTCGCTATAGCCTCTTTGAAGGCGTCGCCACCGTTAGCTTTGATAAAATCATCCATCCCTTTAAACTTGGTATCCCAAACCGTTACGTATACCTCACAGCCCTCCTGTTCCAGTAAGCGGCCAAACCTCAAAATGGCTTCCCGGCAAGATGGGTTGGCCGCATAGTCGGAGTCAAAGTTTATGTAGTGGATGGTGTCGGGCTGTACCCACTCCTTCACAAAGTGCGCTAGTTCCCCGTCTTTGCCCCAATTCCAAACACCCGTAAGTGCGATAACAGCTAGGTCAAGACTTAGACCCGCGCCGGCTTTCTTAGCTCCCTCTGTCCAATGGCGAGGAATTGATTTATCAGCGTGAACTTTCGCCCAATAATCTTTATCAGGCATTGCTAGGAAGATTGCATCGGGTTCCATGCCGCTGCCTGTGAGATATTTCCGCTCTTTGGAACCTTCAGGATGATGTGCCTTGTCTGGCTTACCTTGTCCGTACCAGTTGCCGGCCCGTTCACCGGTACGCCACAAGACACCTCGACACCACCAACCCCCTGTTTTGATGGGTTCTTTTGGACGGATGCGTTCGTTGAGTTCTTTTGCCGTCAGCGATTCGATGTTGAGAGAGGCGATCGCTTCCGATACGGCTGAGCCTTCAACCCATTCAGCCAAGTGTTTCGGGATAAAAGGATTGAAATTTTGAAATGCAGAATTTAACCCGGTGGGATATGATGTGTTCATTATTGTTGCTCGCCACCTGGGCGAGCATGATTGCCAAAGACCGCTGACGACAGGTTCCAATTGCTGGCAGCGGTTTTTTGGCGTTTACAGTTTGAAAACTTGGAACTAGACAGGTGGAACCGTTCCGCAAACTTTAGTAAGCGGACGCAGCTACGAAATCACAACGCTGTCTCTGTGGCGGCCAATGTCGGTCTAGGAGACTTTGCTTTATCTCTTCAAAGGTAAAGTCTCGCCGCTCAGGCACTAGGTTTTCGTCTAGTGTTGATGCTAGACAAACTAACAGAAGGATTGCGGGACTAAAGGAAGCTAGCAGCAGGGCAAAAGTAAGGTCAATCCAGGTGAGGGCGAAAGCTCCTATTATTGCGACTCGTTCGAGGGCGCGCTCGGTAGACATCCCTCGTCCTCGCAACCCGTTAAGAGTTTCCGCAAGAAGCTTTTGGATTCTCTCTTCTGCTTCTTGCCGAGTCTTTGCCCCCCGCGTCCGAGATTCGATCATGCGAACAAGTTTGGCTGCCGCTTGCGGAGCCATATTTTTAGTTGATGGTTTTACATTGCGAATCAACCACTTGTTCATGAGAACCAATTTTACTTTGAGTTGCTCTTGTGAAGAGTTAGGGATTCACCTCTAAAGTATTTTCTGCAGCCCTAGGGTTGTAGAAAATATTTTAGAGCTAGAACTCACACAGGATATAGGTTTGGCGGTTTGGCTAAAGGAGTTTTACAGGTGATTAAAAACCAAGGTCTAAAACCCTTGCTCTGTACTGGTTTCAGCACTAAAGTTTTTGGCGCAGCCCTAGGGTTGCGCCAAAAACTTTAGAGGTGAATTACCGATCGCCCTGACCACCCAGAACCGCATCCCACGGTCGAGGTTGTGGTTCCCCTGGTGTTGGTGTTGGCGGGACTGCTACCCCGAGCTGAGGCAATTGCAGGTCATCGAGGTAGTAAGCGTACTTGTTGCCCTCCCCTCGTTGCGGGTAATACCTGCCGTTGCTTTTCCATGTGAACCCTTTATCCAACAAAGCGCTTAAGCAGAGCTTTAGTTCCGCGTTAGTTCCAGTCAGTCGCATCGCAGCTTGTGTCGGTATTTGATTTGTTGTCATTTCTCCCCCTCAAACTGATCGAGTAAATTTTGCAGTTTCACTTTGCCTTCTGAGAATTTGCGCCCTCCCATTTTGAGGACATTTTCAACAATCCAAGTCACAGACTTACCCGCTTCCATTGACTTACAAACTTCCAAATATATAGGGTAATCGGGAGAGTCGGAAGCGGAAGCGGTTTCCTGTAAGTCGCTACTGTATATAGCTTCCAGCGCTTGACGGCTAGCTTCCACATCAACGCCTGGGGAAGTCAGGATAAGCTCAGCTTCCTGCTGTCTTTGTTGCTGTGAAACGTAGGCAGACGTACTGATTTCATCGATCACATCGGCGGTGATTGCTCGCTCTTTAATTGCCTCAATCTCACCCTGCTCTGACAGTTTGCGGGCGATGTTACCCGCCGACACTGCACAGGCAATTGCAGAACACAAGCTGACACCTTGCACCGCTTTGTGAGTGTCTAGCGTTTTGTCTAGTGCTGCCAGTGGAACCAACCACAGCACGACAGAGGACGCACTCAAGACAAACAGTTTTAGCTGCATAGAAACACCCCCAAACCAATCAGCAGCATCGCCAAACCGCCGATTAAAACTGCCTGTAAATCAGCCACTGAAATCTTGAGTAATTTACTCAGGGAGTAGTCAAGTAACCAACTCAAACCCCAAGCAATCGCAATTGCTGCTAACAGGAATAAAACGGCTTTCATTGCCATTGGATGCAGACTCGCTATCCACCCCAAAAGGGAGAAAGCGACGCACCCGGCAACGAAGTAATTTGCCAGATACATCGCTTTCATTATTTTTTGCCTCCTAACACGGCATCCCACGGTCGAGGTTGGGGAGTAGCTACGGCGGGGGGACGAAAATTCTTCAGGGTATAAGAGTATCGGTTGCTACCAAAGGGAGAATTGCTTATTTCCGCATAGTGGGTAAGCTCGAACGTGAAACCATTGGCTCTTAAGGCTTCTACCAATTTATTCACTTCTTTTTTGTTGCCGGCAATCCACATATATTCCATTAGCTTGCGCCTCCGGTGAGCTTGGCTTTGATTGCATCAATCCGAGTCCGTGCATCATTCTCAGCTTTATCGATACCAAGTCCGAGCCGAGCATATCCCGGTGTTAGACCGTGCAGTTTTTTAGCCAATGAAGCGTTACCTCGAACCTTTTTAAGCTCGTTGTCTGCCACCTCACCCTCATATTTCCTGTGGGCTTTGTGCACAGTTGCGTCGGCTGCTTCAATCTTCCCTAGGTCTTTATAAGCGCGCTTGGAAATTCGAGCACCCTCGACTTTTTCCTTTTTTAAGTCCTTTATCGCATCTGCTTCATCTTTTGAGAAATAGCGAGGCTCCGGGACAACCGGCACCGATCGGATTGATCCAAAATTGCCGGGATTTGTGGGAGTGATGACGGCAGCGTCAGTGGGGGCCAAAACTTTTGATTTGTTGATCGCGTGGTTGCCGTCGTTGCTAGCCGAAATTTTGCCAGTGTCGGACTGACCGCCACCGAATAGGCGTAGTTGTAAGCTCATAATTTTGTCCCAATTTGAATGTTGATGCGAACTGGGGAGGGAAATAAATTCAAGGGGTTGATTTGTCGCCACATAGACATTGCCAGCACAAAAACTCCCGCCGATGCGAGCAAGACGGCAATGAGTTGCCCAAAATCAACCCAGTCTAAGAAACTGGTGGAATTCTGGCGGGTGAAGCCACACACAGGGAACGAGCCGTCGTTAGTCCAATCAAGGGTGTCTACAGTGTCTACGGAATCGTCTACACGAAGCAAGTCAGATGTCATGTCTACAGCGTCGTCTACACTGTCTACATTGTCTAGCGCCGTGTCTGATAACTGGTCTAGCGTTTCACCCTCAACCAGGTACAGTTCCAGCAGTGCTTCCCACGTAGCAGTTTTTGAAAGCTTGCCGAACTGTCTGGCGTCTTCATTAGTGAATCCAGAAGCGAAAGCGATCGCCTTTAATTGGTCAATGCGACGGTAGCTGACGGTGGGTTTAGTCATGGCAAAACCCCGTCAACTCAATCATTAAGAGTTGCGATCGTCCGTTAGGACACTCGGCTGAAAGTGGCATAATTTATAGGCTCCAAGCGTTGGTCGAAAACGTTTGGGGAAGTCGTGGTTTGGCTAGCATTGCAAGTGCTCGTCAACCGCGCATCAATCTTCCTTAGTTACTCACGATTGCAGACTTACAGTTCCTTGTCAACACAGAGACTGTAAAGTTTTGTTTCAAATTATTCGGCAAGCAACTCCATCACTTCGTGGGGTGTAATGCCGTAAATAGCAGCTAGCAGTTTGATACTTTTCCCGTCACTTCCTAACTGTTTAAGAACCCCAATTGCACTACCCAAAGGAATAGCTTCCTTCGTAGACTGAGTTAACAAATCAATTGTTGTCTCAGTGTTAGCGCGACGCTTGTAAACAGTTTCATTCATCTGTGGTGAATGCCCCAAACTTTTAGCTCTTGTTTCTTGAGACATCCCAGCCATTTGACCGCTGAGATTAGCTAGATGGCGTAAAGCGTGGGTTTGGGTAAAACCTTTATTCCATCTTCTTAAAATATTTTGGGCGCGGTCACTATACAGTCCAGCAATTGTTTTCGGATTACTTGATAGCGTACCAATTTCAGGCAATTTACCTGACTTAATTTCTAAACATTCTATTAAGTCAGGATGAGTAGGGGGAAGCATCGGCACACACAGTCGGTAGCCAGTTTTAGTCGTCGTGTCGAGTAATGTCTTGTCACCAACTACAGCAATCATCTTTATGTTGCTTGGCTCAATCAGTGCCGGGATAATAACGCCATCCTTTGTTTTAAAAGGTTTGTCAATGTTCTGAATAGCAAACACTTCGTGAACCCGAAACCCATACACCATCTGCATTGAAAACACCCACAGCCACCGTTTGCGCGATTCCAGATGGTATCGCTTATCATCTGAGACACTGAGAACCTGAATGCGAAGCTTTAGAAAATCATCGACTGATAAGGTTTGAAGGTCTTCCCGGAATTCTGTCTGTGTACCGTCAATCTCTTTAAGTCTACACAACAACTCAGTATCGCCAATAGTCTCAGCTAGTTTTTTCATCGCACACAAGCAATTCTTAAAGCATTTAGTCCCTTGCTTCTTAACGTGAATGATAGCCAAAATATCCGCTGAGTTTATAATTGCCTCTTTTGGTAACAGTTTAAAATATTGTCCGTAAACACATCCCCAGGAGCTTTGATGGCTAGCATTGTTCCTGTCACGCTGTTGACGGCGTTTAGTGCGTCCTTCCCAGTATTCTTTCTCTACTTTTGCTATCGCCTCACCAAACGTTATCAAATCATTTTTGATAACGTTTTTATCCAAAATAACATCATCATACCAGACTAAAAATCGACTCTCGCTAGAGAAGGATTGTAAAGCGCTAGCAACTAGATGAGCTTTCCTCAGAGCATCAGTGATACCTTGCATCGTCAGGTAGCACCCACAAGTTTTGTTGACCCGCTTGTCACCTAACTTGAATTGCAACGTTATGTAACCACCGCTGGCTTTCCTGTCTCTTTTTAGCCCTACGCCCTTGGGGCATTCTTTCTGTGCTTGTTGGAAGTAGTCTAGAATCCGCTCGTAACCGACAAGGTAGTCTGCGCTGGTACTCGCTGTGACTGGATTTGATTTTTCGCTCATCTTTCGCTCCCTACTCTGATAGTGCTGAGTTTGAGTGATGCACTCAGCCTACAGCAAGTCGCTCAGTGTTCGCTCAAATCAAAAACAGGACTTTCAGAGTGGGTGCAAAAAATGGCTAGAACGACGGAAAATCGTAATTCAAGAGCGAGGCTTTGATTCAAATCCCTCCGTGCTCATTGAAATTTATTGAATGACTGACTTTGAGACCGAGGACAAATTTTTGTCCTCGGTCTCAATTATTGTGATTTAAGCGTCAGTATCAAAAATCGAATCGCCACTGTACTCGCATATCGCAGACTGATTGCGCCCCTGTTGCTTGGCACGGTATAGTGAACGATCGGCGATCGCAATCAAGTCAGCCGATGATAGTTCCGAAATCGGAATCAAGTTGGCGATACCCATACTAATAGTAACTACATCACTCACATCAGAGGTTTTGTGAGGAATATGTAAAGCTTTAATAGCAGCGTGAATCCGTTGGGCCACCGAACTCGCTCCTTCAAGATCAGTATTAGGCAAAATGATGGCAAATTCTTCTCCGCCGTAACGCGCCACCAAATCCGCCGGACGGTACACTACCTCTTGCACAGTCTGAGCAAGTTTGAACAGACAATCATCCCCCATTAGATGACCGTAGCAATCATTATAACGTTTGAAATAATCCACATCAAACAACAAAAGAGAAAGAGGTTTTTGTTCCCGGTATAGCCGCTGCCATTCATGCTCTAAGCGGTCATTAAAACAGCGGCGATTAGCAATTTGAGTTAATCCATCAATATTGACCACTTGTTCTAAGAGGTGAGTAGCGCGGGCTAGTTCTTCGTTAGAGAGTGCAAGTTGTTGATTAATTTCTCTCATTCGCGCTTGGGCCTGCTGCCTTTCTGCCAATTCCTTCTGCAACTTCTGAAAAATATCCGCTTGTTTAATGGCGATCGCTAACTGATTAGCAATCTGTTTAACAAGGTCAACTTCAAATTCTTCCCATTGCCGAGGAGCAGAACATTGATGAATACATAACAACCCCCACAAATCTTGTCCATTGAGCAACGGCGCAACTAAATTAGCCCGAACCGGAAATTGTTTCCAAAGAGCGCGGTAACAGTGTTGAAGGTCAATCTTATTGAGATCTTGAACTACCTGCATTCTCCCTTCTTGATATGAATCAGGATATTGTTCACCAGCACACGGGTCGTTAAATTGATTTCTGCTTACCAATTTACATCCTTCGCCTACGGATTCTGAAACAAACTCACCATATCCAAATTTACTGTCAGGAGCGAACTTAAATATGCCGACGCGCTCGGCTTCAAGAAACAGGCGAATCTCCTGCGAAGCAATCTCAAAAATTGTAGACAAATCAAGAGATTGACGAATGTGTAGAGTAATTTCTTGAAGTAATATCGCCTTGTCGTACTGTTTCCGCAGAGCTATTTCCGCTTGCTTTTGGGCGATAATAGCTGCATCTGCTGCTTTTTTTGCTTTAATAATTTCACTTTCGTACACGATACGCTGGCGGATACAGAGCAAGATGCAATCGTTGACGGAGCTTCCTTCCTTCTCCCGACGCACAGCGTTGATCAGCATAGGTATATCACTACCCTGCTTTGACCTTAATGAGAAGTAAATTTCCTCTACTTTACCCTCAAGCTTCAATAGGGGGAAGAAATGGGTTTGAAAAAAAATCCGGCTGGCCATTGGCAGAATAAAGTCCATTTTCCGTTCCCGCAGTTCATCGGTTTCGTATCCGAGTAATTGCAGTAAGGTGGCGTTGACCATTAGGATCGTACCATCGTCAGCAAACGAGAGGAATCCACAGGGTGACGTGTTGAGTAGCTCGTCTATCTGGTAGGTCATATTTGCCATACAAATCAGGTAGTATGAGGTTCACTCAAATACTCCTTAATCAGGTCGATGGTCTCTTCTGGATGACTCAGGTGCGGGCAATGTCCCGTAGCTTTCATCAGCCGTAGCGTACTTTTAGGCAGGTGGCGGTGGAGATAATGCCCTACCTCGGTGGGAGCTACCATGTCCTCACTACATTGCAATATCAGTGCAGGTACTGAGGCATTCGGTAAATCACTGCGATTGTCAGAGTAAAAAGTCACCTCGGCAAAGCGACTTGCAACCACCGGATCGGTGGAGCAAAAACTTGCCTCAAGTTCCTCACTTAACTCAGGACGATCCTGATTCTGCATCACCATTGGCGCCAGAAAGCTTGCCCAACCAATGTAATTTTTATCCATGATATCGAGGAGATCCTCAATATCTTTGCGCTCAAACCCTCCGTAATAATTTGGTAAATCATTGATGTAGCAGGGTGAAGGCCCTACTAAAATCAGGCGATTAAAGTAATTAGGAGCTTGAATTGAGGACAGAAGGCCGATCATACTGCTGACAGAATGACCGACAAAAATCACATCCGTCAACGCCAATTCTTCACAGATATCGAGGACATCCTGAACATAGCCATTGAGGTCGCTGTACCGTTCATAACTGTAGGCACTAATATCAGACTGTCCAGAACCTACATAATCAAATAGGATGATTTTGTAGTCCTTCTCGAAGGCCGGTGTTACGAAACGCCACATATTTTGATCGCACCCAAATCCATGAGCAAACATCATCGTCTGGGTGCCTTGTCCAAACACTTTTATATTATTCCGCCGTAAAATTTTTTGAGTCATTTGCTCGACACGAGGATTAAATTGATTATAAGACTTTTGCGCGCTTTTATGAGGATTGCTCATCCCAAATAGTGATAGACAACAATTCAGGATGTCGGATTAATTGAGTGGCAACCTCAGCACTGACAGGCTGGCTAAACATACAGCACTTCCCAATTTCACACGCGATCGATCGCTTGTAACTATTGCAATTGCGCTGGGGTTTCAATTCCTTCGGCAATTGTGCTCACATTTAAGCCATGTGGGATTACAACTATGGGTTGGGCAATTCCGCGAGCGATCGGAGCGTTGGCTAAATCGCTGACAAATGAGCGATCAATTTTGAGCGACTTCACCGGAAAATTTTTCAGGTTGTTAAAAGCAGCATAGCCAGTCGCAAAATCATCGACATAAATCTCAATATTATGCTCCGATCATTGGCTCAAAAGATTGTAGGTAATGTCAACATTAAGCATTATTGCCGTTCCCGTAATCTCTAGCTATGGATATTTTGGCTTCATATCGGTGCGCTCAAGGAGGCGATCGCTCTTAGCGATTAAAGTCGGTTGGCTGAGTTGACGTGCCGACAGATTCACCGCGATATTAGGAAGAATTAGTTTTGCTGCTAGCCACTGCTGATATTCCAGCAAGCTTGCTCTAAAATCCATTTGCTCTTCGGGTAAAATCAATCCTGTTTTTTCGGCGATGGGAATACATCGATGGCGATGAATCCAACCTCGTTCAGGAGAATATCCTCCTACTATAACTTTAACACCAGCAAGGCTACCTGTTTGCCAATCGAGCTGAGGTTTATCGTACAGCAAGTATTGGCTTTCCAAGCACAATTCAAGAGATTTGCGATCGCCAGGGTATTGGATTTGGCCCAAGGTATTGTGGCTGTGTAAAAACTATAGGTATTGAGCCCGATTCCTTAACGTAATATAGGGAAATATCTGCATTTTTTAGCAAGCTATCGAACTTCATTTCATCTTGTGGATCTAGGGAGACGCCAATACTGCTGATGAGGTGTAAATAATGATTTTTGAAAAGAAAATTATTATTAATATTTTTGTAGAAGTAATCCCCCCTAGTTCCCCTAATCTAGGGGTAGTAGGGATAGGCACGATGCGGCACTAAGCTGCTAGGCCAGAAAGATTTTCTGTTATGTTCGAGAATCGGATAGAGAGAGGATTTTATGATTTTTGAGATATCATTGAAATATACAATTTAGAGGGACAACAGCTTACCCCTAGATTTTTACCAAAACCTATTTAGTGGGATTGCTATAGCAAAAGGCGCTGATGCAGAAGGCAATAAAAGCTCCTATTTCAGCAATTAAGAACCTCCAAAACATTGTCGCGGTTGCTATAAATTTTCACAAGCTCCTCAACTTAAAAAAGTTGGGTTTCCTAGCTCAACCCAACCTACTTTTAATAAAGAATGACTGTTAAATCTCAAATATCCTCATCGTCTTGGCCTTGCACACCCTGCAGAATCCGCGATAGCTCACTCTTTTCATTAATCGTAATCCGACTCGGAGAACCGCTGATAATCCGTTCGTAACCACGGAACGAATCTTTAATTTGCGGCCCTCTTTCAGTAATCGTGTATTCCCGGATTCCTTTATCGTGCCAGGAACCGCGCATCTTAAACACATTAATTGCCCGCGACATTTCTCCTCGAATCTCTACATACTGCAGCATGATAATCGTGTCAGTAATCGTAGAAATATGGGAGTCCGTAATCGAATGAGCACCCATAAACTGGTCGCTTGTATTTGTGAAAAACCCGGTTATTTCTTCCTGCTTCGCAAAACCTGTCACTCCGATCACAAATTGCCTGAAAGCATTATTGCTGACACCCCTAGCTAAGGCCGACAGCGAGTCTATAGCAATTCGAGAAGGTTTGAACTCAGCAATTTCTGATTTAATAGTCTGCAAGTGGTCTTCCAAACCGGCAGATTCCGGGTAAGTACACAGCAGCTTCAGCATTCCTTTCTCTTCCATTTCCTCAAAATCAATGCCCCAAGAATAAGCATTGCGGAACAACTGAGCACGCGACTCTTCATAGGCAAACAGCAGCGCCCGATTGCCGTTCATACAAGCATTCTGCAAGAACTTGCTCACCAACAGCGTTTTGCCGGTTCCCGTTGCACCCGTAGCTAAAATAATCGAGTCTTTGAAGAAACCGCCACCGCACATCTCGTCGAGAGTTTTATCTCCGGAAGAAACCCGCACGTTTGAAGACTTTTGAGTTAATCGCATCGCCCCCAACGGGAAAATATTAATTCCGTCATTAGTCATAGTAAAAGGATATTCGCCCTTCATGTGAGTTGTACCCCGCAACTTCAAAATTTCCATGGTGCGGCGGCGGCGTTCCCCTTCCAAAACGTTGCGAACAATCACCACATTATCCGACACAAATTCTTCCACTCCAAACCGCGCCACCGGGCCGTATTCTTCCACCCGTTCCGTCGTCATAACTGTAGTTGCTCCGACTTGTTTGAGGCGCGCAACTAAGCGGAAAATTTCTCGGCGCACCACCGATGCAGCATCGTACTGCTGAAATACGGCGGTCACTGAATCTATAGAAACCCGCTTGGCTTTGTACTTGCGAATGGCGTACTGGATTCGCTCGATTAAGGCAGATAAATCAAAATTGCCTACGATATCTTGACCTTCCGGGTCCGGGGAAGCGTCCAAAATAAATAGCTTGCCTTCCTCGATTAACTGTGCCAGATCCCAACCGAAACTGCAAGCATTTTTAATAATATCTGCTGGAGATTCTTCAAAAGTTACGAAAACTCCAGCTTCGTCAAAATGGGTAATTCCATTATAGAGAAATTGTACGGCAAATAAAGTTTTTCCCGTTCCTGACGTGCCGCTGACTAGGGTGGTTCGGCCGAGCGGCATTCCGCCGTGACTGATGTCATCGAAACCCTCAATCATCGTGCGAATTTTTTCAACTCCTGCCGTTCCCAATCCTTCTCGTTGAACCGTTTGACTAATTTCATTCATATCGATTTTTGTCAACTCTCAGTATTCTTTAGTTGTCACTCCTTAACCGCCGATCATGAGTCTTTGTACCCAGCTTTTAGTTTTGGCTCTTGCTCAATAACTAATGACTGCTGACTGCTGACTAATGACCCCCCCCCAAAAACCGATACCGTGCCACGTACTCCTGTCGTGGAAAGATAAAAATTTTAGACTTTTGTTCAACCTCCCAGATTCATCTGTTGAGTAAATCTAAAATCTAAAATCTAAAATCGTTCGACTGAGCGCGACTCGACGCTTCGACGCTCGCGCTCGCCGAACGTTTCACGCCAAACCGAAGTCTCAAATCTAAAATCGACTGACTCTCACCTGATTATCTTATGAATTCAGGTCTTCTTCGCGAAGTTCTTCATAGAGCAAATCTAATCCTATCAGAACTTTCTCGCGATCGGACAAATCGCCAATAATTTTTCGCACCGGCGGCGGCAGGATTTTGGCCAGCGTTGGGGTTGCCAATATTTTGTCCTCTTCTGCTAGCTGAGGATTTTTGAGAACATCTATGACTTTCAGCGCGTAGACGCCTTGAAATTCTTGTTCTAGGATGTCCTTTAGGGTTTTCAAAGCTCGCACGGAGTTGGGAGTATTCCCCGCCACGTACAGCTTCAGAACGTAGGTTTTCTTCAGAGGACTCATGAACTTTTTTAAATGTTGAGTATTAGTTGCCAGATGTTAGTTGTAGTTGTTATTTGTCTTAAATCCGCTGTTCTTTGTTATTTTATAATAATTTCCGCCTCGCGCTCGCGCGGCCGTTTCTCGGCTCCTTTCTTTTTTGTTAGATTCTACCTTCTACCTTTTCTTTCTTAAATTATGCCGAATCCCTTCTACATTCTACCTGGAGAGGTCTCTTTCGGAATCGATCGCCGATACATCTCGCACATATGAGCGATCGCGTCAATCAGAGTCAAGCGGTAATCGAGCAATATTTCCTCGCTGCGCCCTTCTATTTTTAGCTGTTTAGCAAACTCGTCTATCAATTCCATGTGAATTTCTACAATTTGAGTCACGGGAACGTCAGCAAAAAAAGCCAAATTCACAAATTCATCTATTTGATTGTTGACCGCAGTATCTTGAGAAAAATAATTCAAAAGGATGTCGCGATAACTCGACTTGAGTTGCTCCAAAAACTTTTGTTTCTCAGATCCCGACAGATTTTTCAAAAAAATCTGGGAATTTCTTTTATAATACACACCTAAGTATCCTAATCGCTCCCGTAATTTTTCCGCCAGCCGCCGCTGCTGTCGGCTGAGCAAACTTTGAGCAGTCAATTGGGCTGTCGCATCGACCGTTACGGATTGGTAATTGACAGGAACCGGAGTTGAAAGTTTTAGAAATTGTGCGATCGCCCGCTCGATACCGGCAGCTATTTCGCTCGATCGAGCGATTGCCAGTTGCACCTCACCAGGGTGATAAAAAAAAGGACAGCTTTCGTCTTGACTCTTGTTGGCGGTACTGGCTGCGGCCTCAAAACCATCTGAATATGGTGCTTCTGGTCTGCCATCTACGTCCGCGTGAGGCGAAAAAATCACAGCAGGCAAAAAGAGCGATCGTTCTTGCAGCTTACCCAGAAGCGATCGCAGATCCCCATCCACCTCCAAAACCAAACAATCAAGGTGATAATTGTGCTTGAGGAACCCCAAAAACTCCCCTGCCGACTTAATGTGGGTTAAAGCATAGCGATCGCCCCTCAAAAGCTCAATCGCAGAGGCTGCGATTTCCTCAGAGCGGACAAAAATACCGATAGAAAGTTGAGGAAGCAAAGCTGTAGGTGCACCACCTAAGTTGCCTGAAAGTGCTGGCTCGCTCAGAGTTGATATCTCCTTTACAAAAAACTTAACATTTTAACAATCATCTCAACATTTATTTTAACCAATCTTAACCGCAAAATAAGTGATGCGCTTCTACCAGAGGAAGAATCAAAGTTTACTCGGTGGTTTTTGTGTCAAGCACCCTGAGCGTGATTTCTGCAATTAAGCTTAAGCCTTAAAATAATTGTTAGTCGCCTCAAATCAGGTGTAGGCATCGAACTCCCAGGTCTCGGTGCAGATCCCGGGCCTGATAGGGAACTGATATAAAACAAATAAGATACAGAAATCCGCAGCTACATTGAGAATCAAAAATATTACTGCTCTCGCGAGCAGACTCTCAGGTTTGTTATGCCACTCACCAGCCCCAGTATCAAAAATTTTATCGAGCCAGTGCCGCTGTGCCTCCAAACAGCAGCGCTAGAATCGCTGCAGTCAATCTTCAGCTCCTGCAACTGCGATCGAGTCGCAGTAGTCAACGAACAGCTACAGCCGGTGGGATTAGTTTACCTCCGCAGCCTTTGGGCCCGGGCGGCCGATCGCACAAACGACGGGCAGCAACCTTTGTCAGAAAGCCCGATCGCGATCGAACCAGTCAGGGCATTACCAGCCGCTATGAGCGTCAGCGAATTCTGGCAGTACCTGCAAACAGAGGAACAGAACATCCCAGGCCGGCCAAACCGCCAAACCGCCGGCGTTTCATCAAACAACCCGATCGCCCTGACAGATGCCAGCGGTCAATTTTTAGGAATGCTAGACAGCCTGAGCCTGCTGCAATTCGCCGCACTCAACAGCAGCTCGTTCTGCAGCCTCACAGAGCAGGCCACAGCAGTCAAAGAAATCGAATTAAGGCCGATTTCCCAAGCCATCGCCAGCGCCCTAGACGCTCAAGTGCGCTTTCTAGAAGCAGGATTGAAACCTTCGGAAAACCTGAACTCCCTAGTCCAACTACTGGAAAAACTGCCCCTGCCCCTGAGATTGCAAACCCCCACCGCACAAATAGTCAGCCAAAACGCAGCGTGGCGGATTTTGCTGGGAGCAGGCCCAGAACCAGTTCCAGAACCAGCAGCAAATTTGGGTAAACACTCGCCCCGCAAACCAAGCCATTTAACAAGCGAATACAAGAGCGTGCAGTTAGAGGGCATCACCACAGACTGCAGGAGCCTAGTAGGAGCAAGTAGAGCGGACGATTCCCTGCGGGATAGCTTCGCCGCGCGTGATTCAACCGCAGCCACCAGTTGCCCGCTGCCCCTGTACGCTGCAGCCTCCCCCTCAACATTAACCACTCCAGCTTGGTGTCCCATCGCCGGCAAACCAGACACCTACATTTGCGAGTGCCCCGTACAAAAAGGTCAAGAACGGATCTGGCAATTTGTCAAACAACCGCTCTCAGACCAGCTAATTTTAGTAATGGGACAAGATGTCACCGAAGAACATTTAGTCGCCAAAGAACTAGCAGCGAAAAACGCAGATTTAATCCACCTCAACCGACTCAAAGACGAATTTTTATCCTGCATCAGCCACGAACTAAAAACCCCGCTCACCGCCGTCCTCGGTTTGTCCAGCCTCCTCAAAGATAAATTGATCGGAGAACTCAACGACCGCCAAACACGCTACGCCAAACTAATCCATAAAAGCGGGCGGCATTTGATGACAATTGTTAACGATATATTAGACTTGACCCGGATGGAAACCGGGCAGCTAGAACTAATTCCCGAAGCAGTCGAAATAGCATCAACCTGCCACAGAGCCTTTGAACAAGCAAAACAACTGCAACAGCAAGAAGAAAAAAACCCTCCCGCCCCCAGCAAAACGGACGGTACAGCAAACGCAGAACCATCCGCCCAAATAGAGTTTACACTCGAAATAGAACCGGGACTGAGCCACTTAATTGCCGACGAACTGCGGCTGCGGCAAATGCTGGTTAACCTCCTTTCCAATGCCCTAAAATTCACCGAACTCGGCGGCAAAATCGGATTGAAAGTAAATGTTTGGGAAGGCTGGATCGCATTCACTGTTTGGGACACTGGCATCGGCATCCCCGCCGACAAACAGCACCTGATCTTTCAGAAATTCCAACAGCTAGAAAGCCCCCTCACCAGGCGCTTTCAAGGAACCGGACTGGGACTGGTACTGACTCAACGCCTAGCTCGGCTCCACGGCGGGGACGTTTCGTTTATTTCCTCAGAAAACCAAGGCTCTCAATTTACCCTGCTGCTGCCACCAAATCCTCCGGGAAACAGCAGCGAAGAAATCCCGGCACAGGAAGCCGCTGAGGAAGAATTATTAAAACCCCAATATCCGACTCTGAGCGCCAATTCTCGCTCTCGTTTAGTATTAATAGTCGAAGCCGTTCCCAAATATATCGAAGATTTAACCAACGTCATCTCAGGTTTGGGCTACCAAGTAATAGTCGCCCGTTCCGGCACCGAAGCGCTGGAAAAAGCTCGCAGGTTCAGTCCCGAAGCGATTTTCCTCAACCCGCTGCTGCCGCTGCTGTCGGGTTGGGACGTGCTGACGCTGCTCAAGAGTGACCCGGATACCCGATCGATTCCGGCGATCGTCACGGCCACCAGAGGCGAAAAAGAACGGGCCAGTGTCAACAGAGCCGAAGGCTTTTTGAGCTTGCCGGTGGAAGAACCCGCTTTGCGCCGGCTGCTGGCAGACTTGATCGGTCACAGTAATGCTAGCAGCCCCAAAGTGAAGAGTTCTTTAACCGTGTTGTGGCTCAGCCCGCAAAACAGTTCGTCTCAAGGTTCCGCTTTACTGCTCAACCCCAACTACTGCCGGGTTTTAGAAGCAGACGACCTCGGCCAAGCAGAACTCGTGGCCAGAATTTGGCGGCCCGACGCGATCGTCTTGGACGGTACAAGTCAACTGCAAAACCCCTTAGCTTTTATCCAACAGTTAAGCCGGTCTCGAAATTTGGGTTCTCTCCCCTTGGTGACTTTAGACCCTCCAACTACGCAACTGGCAAATCAAGTCAAAGGATTGTCGGTATTTCCCTGTTTAGCCACTAGCACTCCTGGCGACAGTGAAACTTCACCTACCGGGTTGGTACCAAGTGCTTTGTGGCAAGTGATTCAAGTTGCTGCTGGCATGAGTTGGAAGCCCAGCATTTTATTTGCAGACATTTCGACTTTACCCGATTTGCACTCCTCTTCTGGGGGGAACCCGACGGAAGAATTGGAACATTGCGATCGATCGACAAATGCCGAGATTCCCCTCCCCAATTCCCAGTTTTCTACTCCTAACTTTCAAGCTTTGATTCAGTACATCCACACCGCAGGATTTCGAGGGTCGATCGCTTCCTGCTGGACAGAAGTTTTGCAGCAGTTGCAATATCAAAGCGTTGACTTAGTTTTGCTGTGTTTGCGAGATGCCCCCTCAGAATCCCCCGCTATGTTGCAGGCGCTATCGAACTTGCGCCAAATGGCAGTAAAGCTGCCAATTTTAGTCTGGGATTATCGGTCTGCTGTAAATTCGGAATCCGAGGCGATCGACTTTCTCCTGCAAGAAGTATCTGCCAAAATTTTGCCTTCTTCCTTATCGGCAGCACAATTGTTAGACAAAATTCAACAGACTTTATTAAATCACTCAAGTTCGTAAAAATTAAGAATTTACTCGATTTTTAGTTAGGAATTCACTCGTCTCTAAATCCGTAAAAATCCACTCTTATTTTTGAGGTTAAACTGATTGGGAAACTCTTTAACTGTCAACAGCGAAGCGTTATTTATTAACTCATTCAAGTTGCTAATAACTCAGAATTTTGCCTATTTGTAGTGAGGTTCTCAGTCGTCTATAAAACAGTGAAGAAAAACGGCTACCCTGAGTGCAAACAGAATTTGAGAAGTATTTAAATGAAAACCCCGAAGTGTTGCGAGTCAAGAAGCAATATCAAAACTCAAAAATATGAGTTATTATAGGCGATCGAGAAACCCTTATATTTTTTTCTGGGGCTGTACAGTGCCTAATCGCATTCCTTTAATATCTCTGCTACTCGCACTCGGTTTGGGGGCAATGCCCGAGCCTGCTGTTGCACAGGCACTCCTGCCTTACACCCTGCAAATCGACTCGGCCCAACTCGAACAAACGGCCTTGAGCCTTGCAGAAGAAGCCGTCCAGCTAGCCAGACTCCAGCAGTACCAACTCGCCGTCCCCAGAGCCGAACTCGCCACACAGTTAGCCCCCAAAAATGCTCAAACTTGGACTTTGTTAGGCAGCTTGTACCTTCAAGTCGAGGAGTTTGACAAAGGTATTGAAGCTTTGGGGCAAGCTCAATCTCTGTCGCCAGAAAATCCCTCAATTAAATTTGTCTTGGGAGAAGCTCACTTTCGCAAAGCGAACTACGAGAAAGCAGCCGAATATTTGCAAGCAGGGTTAAAATTAAAACCCGACACTCCAGGTGCATTATTTGATTTAGGCAATGCTTTTTATAAGTTGAAGCGGTTCGATCAGGCGATCGCCCAATACGAAAAAGCCTTTGCTTTAGAAAAAAACCTGTGGCCGGCTATTAACAATATCGGATTAGTGAAATACGAAATGGGAGATGTTGATAGCGCCATTAAACGCTGGGAACAGGCGATCGCCATCGACGACAAAGCAGCCGAAGCAATGCTAGCTCTAGCAGTAGCACTCTACGGCAAAGGCGACAAAGCAAAAGGCTTAGCGATGGGAGAAGCAGCTCTGAAACTCGACAAACGCTATGCTACCGTAGAATATCTCAAAGAAAACCTCTGGGGCGATCGTTTAATCGCAGATACCCAAAAGTTGCTAGCCACTCCTGAAATGAAAGCAGCACTGGCTAAAATTCAAGACGCCCCACCCCCTACCCAAATGTCGCCTTAATTGTAGTTAAGTTGGTAGTGAGGACTGAAGTCCTCAAAGCCTTTTTTAACGGATAACCAACTATCTTATTCAGGACTAAGACCAAAAAATAGTTGAATGCGCTATGGGTAGGGGTAAGGTGCGCGCACAGCGCACCCTACAGATAGAGTTGCTGCGTAAGTTCTATTATTGCCACGAAGCAGTCGCTGTCTTCAATTCTCCAATCTAAAATCTAAAATCTAAAATCTAAAATCGCATGACCCCTCTAAGCTGGACAGAATTAGAAGCCCTCACAGACTTTCAAATCGATCGCGTCAACGGGCCAACCAACGCTCAATCCCGGTTGCGCCTGTTTGGCAAAACCGAATCCGATGTGCGAGTCACCCTGTACCGCGATAACCATGCTTGGTGTCCCTATTGCCAAAAAATCTGGTTGTGGTTAGAAGAAAAACAAATCCCCTATCGCATTGAGAAAGTTACTATGTTCTGCTATGGGGAAAAAGAAAGCTGGTACAAGCGCAAAGTGCCATCGGGAATGCTACCGGCGATCGAACTAGACGGCCGTATCATCACCGAAAGCGATGATATCTTAATCGCCCTCGAACGAGTCTATGGCCCCTTGGGTTTGGGCATGGAAAACCCCGCAGTAATACCCATGCGACGCTTAGAGCGACTGCTGTTTAGGGCCTGGTGCTCTTGGCTGTGCTACCCAGCAAGTTCAGTCAAAGTAGAACAACACAACCGCAACCAATTTATCAGCGTCGTCACCCAGGTAGAAGCAGCCTTGGCTAGCACTCCGGGGCCTTATTTCCTCGATGAATTTGGCACTGCGGATGTCATCTTTACGCCCTACGTCGAACGCATGAATGCCAGTCTTTACTACTACAAGGGCTACTCGATGCGGGAAGAAAACCCGCGCTTTGCTGACTGGTTTGCCGCGATGGAAACCCGCCCTACCTATCGCGGCACTCAGAGCGATTTTCACACCCACGTCCACGATTTACCGCCTCAGATGGGCGGGTGTTATGAAAACGGAGAACCTCAGATGCTACTCAACAAAGCCCGCGTGGATAATGGGCCTTGGGCTGGACTCCCGGATGTGATGTATCCAGAACCGGAAACCTCCCGCGCTGAAGCACTTCATCGCGTCATTAAGCACCACCGCAACATCGTTCGAGTCAATCCTGCTGATGACAATTTATTTGATGAGGCTTTGCGTTGTGCTTTAACTTTGATGATGACTGGCGAAGTTTCTACGCCGCCGGCTGGTTCTGATTCGGCTTTGCGGTATTTGCGCGATCGGGTGAATGTGCCCCGTGATATGTCCATCTACGCGGCCAAGCGATTGAGGGAAGCCTTGGAGGAAACGGCGGCTTTGGTGGGTGATGGCCAAGGTTCTCCGATTCTGCTGAAGCATCGGCGAGATCAAGATCCGGCTAATTTTGTGTAGGATTCTGGGTAGATCGGAATCAGACGGAATGGGCGTTGCTGCTGCTTTACTTCATCTGCTTGCTATCTGCTCGATCGTTGTGCGACCAATGGTATTAAAAGTGGCATAAATAATATGAAAGTATCTATCTCTTTGCCAGATGAGCTAGTGCGTTACATTGACAATCGTGTAGAAAATCGCAGTCGGCTAATTGAGATTTTATTGCAAGCGTGGCGCAAACAACAAGAACAGCAGGCAATGGTAGAAGCCTGTTTATTGCTGGATGAACTGAGCGATCAATTAACCGATGAGGATCGAGCATGGCAGCAAGCAGCGATTACCGACTGGGAAGCATCTGGCTCGTGAATTTCGATCCCTGAGTCGGTACAGAAATCCGCAAGAGTCGATCGGCGGTAATTATTTCAGGAACTACTCTTTAAGTCCAAAGGGGCAACAAACTTTTATAGGAAAAGTTAGGATTAGGCATGGTCAATAGCGAAACAACAAGCCCGACTGTAACATCCTCCGAAATAAATCTGCTCTCTCAGTTAGATGAGCTACGAAATGCTTGGGAGGAATTTTATCCTAAGCAAGCAGAGGGTGGTTTACTGGCTTTGAGCGGATTTGATTACCAATTCCTGTTGACCCTGCTGAAAATTGTTCGTCAATGGAAAGAAGCTTCAGAAGCCGAGCGCCAAGACCCAAATACAGCGCATAAAATTCTCGCAGAAGCCATTTCAGACATTACTGAATCAGGTAAATTTGTTACTCTGACACAAGTCAAACAAACTCTTTCAGACAGTGCTGTTAGTAAAGCGCTTGAAGAACTTTGGAAAATTTTCAATCTTGCTTCTGAACGTACACCAGAGTTGGTAGAACATTTACGGTTCATAATCTCTGGAAATAACGAGGAAATTAAAAACGATAGAAATACCGATGACGTTATTCATGGGTGGGGGACTAAATCAAAAGAAAAAGACTCTAAAAAACTTGCTAAATTTAAAGCTCGTGTCAGTTATGAGCTTGTTTCAGACCCAAGAACCGACTTAACGACTGAGTTAGAAAATCTTTCACGGGATGAGGATACAGAAACAACTATAGGACGATGGTTAGGCTATCTTCTTCAACTTGGTTCAGGCTTATCTCCTGAGCGTATAAGCGCTCTTATATGGCGGGAACTCATAAATGATCAAAGCTTGGAAGCGTTCCGAGCAACACAGGCAAGATTATTAAGCCAATCGCGCTATCGACTTCGTGCTGTTCGACATACACTCGGTGGCAGTCTATCTCTACCCAGAACAGATTTACTCTCACAGCTACAAGCCTCTGTACTCACGAAGCGGATAACCCTTCTCATCGGGTCATCGGGATCTGGAAAATCAGCACTTTGCAAGCTGGGTATGCAAACAAGGTTTCAAGATTATACGCGCTTATTTCTCCATCCCTCTGATATTATTTCCTTCACAGAAACCCCAGACTCCACATCTAGCCGAGATACAAGACGTATTGATGAACTCTTAACAGCTCAGGTAATTGAGAAGCCCATCATCATCATAGATGACCTGAGTGATGTCAATGATCAAAGCTTTGATTGTGTACTTAACCTTCTTCAAAATGCTTTGGCTAGCGAGACATCAACGGATGTACGTTTCGTTCTCGTGGCGCATCTAGATGCGGAACGCCGAGTTCGTGACAAAATTGATGCTCGACTTGGCGCAGAACTTTCTATTAATGTTGTTAAGTTACCACAACTACCTATTAACGATCTTCAGTCATCTCATACTTTACCAGCCGACGTTGCTAGTCTTGTTCAACGCGCTGATGAGTTTGGGCCTGCCTTGAACCTTAAGCTTCTTGACTGGCTGATTAGTAGCGTTCAGCAGGATGTTATCAATACTTCAGCCTTCCAAAATGACCTAGACCTGCTTGCTTGGTTCTGGCGCTCTCATGTAGGAAATGGACGTGATGACAGTCAAGAAGGTCGTGCGCTAATTGGCACAGCGCTTTCCTTAGCCAATAAATTTACTCCTGATCTGTCTCTCTATGACTCTGGGATTAATTCCCAAATTCTAGATACCTTGGTGCGGCGAGACTGTCTTCGAGTTGCAGAGGAAAAAGTAGCTGTCACACACCGTTTTGTAGGAGATTGTGCAAGGTTTCGCTACCTTCTGGGGAAACGTCGCGAACTAGATGTCCGTGAGCTTGCGACGACGTTGAGAAATCCTCTTTGGTCTCAGCCAGTGCGCTGGTTTGCTTTGTATCTTGCGATGGAATCAGAAGAGAGTGAAACATGGCAGGAATTGCTTCAAGAGGCAAAGGAAGGTAATCATTTACAGCTTATTGACTTACTTCTCGATGGCGCGATCTTGAGCAGACAGCCAAGTTCAGTTCTTCAAGGCTGTTCCGGCGAACACCTTCCTTTTTTCATCAAGCATCTCATCTCTCGTCTTCTAGCGATCGCAACTTTTCCCAATCCAGCCCTTGCAGGAATTTCTGAATCTACGTCTGCGGGAACAAGGCTGACCATACAAGAGCAGATAACAGGAATTCCAAAAGCAGATTTGTGGGAACCTGTATGGCGATGGCTTTTATCTCAAAATCCAGAGACTGTAATCGAGGAATCTTGTTTAGTTTTCAGAGCGGCTGAGGCTTGGCTGAACTGGGGAATATTTGCAGAAAAATTTTCTTTGCGGGTTGAGGTTGCAGAGTTTGTCCTTAACTTGCTGCAAAGAATATTGCTGCCCGATCCTGATCCACCCGATCCTGTACCAGAAGCGCGAGTAGACAGTTGGGAAGACCTAAACCAGATAATCGAGCTAAGACAGAAAGGAGTGTTACCCTTCCCTGTCCATAAAAAGCAATACTATTTACGTGATTTTTCATCAAATGCTTTTGCCTGTATAGTTTTTGCGCTCAAGATTATTCCAGAACGTTCAGCCTGGTTTTTGAAAGTTTTGGCAGGACGACAGATTACACCAGCAAATAGATTAGAAGCAACTGAAACCTCTCTTTCTCTAATTAGACCTGGTGTAGGTGTGCTTGAGCCTCCACATCCAAAAGGGCCATCAGGAAAAGTTAATAATAACTTTCGCAAATTCATGCTCAAGCAAGGAGGTCTATATCTCAATTATGTAGTTAGTGTTAATCCACAACTCGGTGCTGAATTACTTTTAGCTCTGACTATTTCACCGCCAGGTTATCATTATGAATTTGATAATGACCATGATAGGCTAATCAATTCTCTCGGAACAAAAGGCTCAGACGAGATTGATGTCTGTACATTCAAGTTTATTCCGCTCCTGTCTCTCTTACAAATTAATGAATTTGTTGCCATTGATGTTATTGCAACCCTTTGTAAGGTAGCCACAGATTACTGGCATGAGCATCGCTGGGCAAAGAACAAACTGGAGGGAAATCTTAAAACTGATACTGATGGCGTAACTTTGCTTATTGGCGAGAACAGAAAACACTTCAAAGGTGGTCGTCATGCTCTGTACTGGCATCGCAAGTATACTTGGTCACCAAATATTGTCGCTTGTTTCTTAATGACGCTGGAGGGATGGCTCTACAGTCGTCCGACTAAAGCAGCACTCGAACGTTCTATATCAATTATCTTTGAGCGTGCTGACACTGTTGCAATGCTTGGGGTACTCATTTCGCTGGCTAAATGCGATCCCAATCTTTTGAAAGGTTCCTTACTACCTCTACAGTCGTCATTACAACTTTGGGTATGGTTAGAGATTGAATTAATTGATCAGGGACAAGATTTTGCCTTCGATTCTTTGAAGGCATGGAACCGACTGTCACAGGAACAATATCAAGAGTTAGCTGAATTTCATCAGTTATCTCACAGGAAAATACCCCTTTTAGAGATAGCACTCCGAATGTGGCTAGAGGGAGACATTCCTTTTGATGCAACATCTCAGATTTTGGCAGACTGGGATAATCACCAACTTAATTTTATTCCAGCGGTCAGTCGGTATCGTGCATTAAAAATCCGAGCTTGGTTTGAGGGCAACAACTGGCTGTCGGAAAAGGATGAACATGGAACTAGAAGCTTTGGTTTCGTCGGTACTCTACCTGAAGATACTGAAGTTGAGGCTCAAGCCGAATCTGCCCTTTGGAATCTTCAGCATCTTCAAATCGTAATGATGTGCCGAAAAATTCTAGATGGTGAGTTGCAAAAGACACCGGAACTACATAGGGAGTTTGTTACTCTTCTGACCAGTGAAGAACCGCTTACTTTTATACAAGAACGCTTGGGTAAAAAAGCTTTGATCGATACAATTTGGGCAACCATTGCTGTTCTTCTAGAGTTTCCTATTGATAATCTCAACCCAGAACTGGAGAACTATCTCACTGATTATGCTAGTGATTTTTCTAATCTACCTATAAGTTTAGATGACGGCAGTCGTTGTCAGAATTATAATAGAGATGGTGAAGCTTTTATCGCTCATGCAGCCCCTAAATTACTGCGAAGATGCAAATCTGAAACCTTACTTCGATCATCTGCTTTCCGTTGCTTTATTGGTGTCCGCAATTGCAATACATCTGCTTTTATGAGTTCATGGATGAGAGAATATGGGCTTGTTCACCCTCTCACCCAAGAACTCATCAATATTGTACCCCGAATAGCCCGCCTCATTTCCCTGACTCATGCAGTATCCTATGCTAAGGTTATCCAAAATTTTGCTAACCCAGATGGGTCTTATCTAGTTCCGCGTCCGGAATTTATTGATGAAGAAATAAGCAAAGGAGAAGATCCTCAAATTGAAGAGGCATGGTCTAGTTTTCAAAATGAGTTTGAGGAGAAAAGCAATCTACTGATTTCTATAATTGATGCTTCTCAATGGATGCCAGAAATGCTGCTCCAACCTCTGCAACAACAACCTCGCTGGTTACACAATTACTTGGATTGGGATTTTTTAGCAGCAGCCTTGATTCCGGTGCTAGAAGCAAAGCCAGATAGCGAGAGAGAGCTGGATTTAATCAGTTTATTACGCGAACAAGTGCTTTTTGCTTTGTTTCACGAAAGGGCAACAGTTTATGTAGATAACAAAGCAGAGCAAGAAGAGGATGGAAATGATTCTGTAGAAACACAACTTTCTTCAGCTCAATCTCAAATAATAGATACAATAGTAAAATCCACTTCTACCGAAGTTGCTAGACGAATTAATGTAATTCTCCAGGTTCTCAAAAATGTTAACATAGTAGATTGTATTGTTTTAGGTCATGTTGTAGATGCTTTGAGTTACTGCATTGTTGAGGGCAATTCTTCGGATATAATTGACCACTCATTTAGAAAATACACAGCTTGTACAGTGGGAGAATATCTTTTTGACCTTAGAAACCAGGAGGAGTCAAATCTGCGATGCTTCGGTAGCGTCAGGGATATTTGGGAAAAATTGATTGACCTGCTGTGGCAATGGTCTCAGGAAAATCTTAAGTATGCAACTCAAGCAGATCAATGGCTTATGGAGTTTTTAGAGCGTTTTCAAGAAGTATTACTTCCTGATTGGTGGTTAAGAAGAAAATTGTACCGTGTTGGCAAATCAACGAATTATAGACTCTTCCGCCGTTTACTTTTCAAAAGGCTCATTCAAAACCCGGAAATCTTACCCATTAGCAGAAATGACGAAAGTGAACTTTTAGTTCAACTTCTTGCTGAACTCTGGGATTCAGATCCCAGTTGGATAATACATAGCCCACTTCGACGTAGTGGTCTGAGAACTTTGTTGGGGCAGTTACAGGAAATTGACGCGCTAGGAGCAAGAAGACTAGGGGATGAGATAGCTAATTCCTTAGCACATGGCTCTGATTGAACCAAGTATTGAATCCAGATTAGGTTGAAGAAAACGACAAGGTTAATTGTACTCAAGCAAAAGACGAGGTTTTAACGATCGCGCTACTCGATCGATTCATGAAAAAAGTTAGTCTTCAGATTTTATATTACTCCCAGTAATTTTCCCAATCATCCTTAAAAGCTTGCTGCAATCTCTGCATATACGCATCAGTCTTAATCTTCACCATCCACAGATTATTAGCATTGCGGCCTCCCTTGCACACAACACCTTCATCCACACCGTATTTCCCCTTGCGAAGATCGTCCATAAACTTGCCCGTCAGTTTGCCGCGATAAATCACTCGCGCAATATTTAATTTACCAAAATCCTGAATAAACCGATCGGGAACAACCATACCGGTCTCAGTTTCCACATCAAAAAGCACCAGTTGTTTGCGATCGTCCTTTTTGTGCTTTCCCGCAAACGAGTTAGCACCCAAAAACTCTGTAAATACAGTAATTTCAGGGCAGTGATACTGTTCGTTCTCTCGAAATATAGACTCTAAGGGACTAGCAAAGTCTCTTTTAAATATTTCCGGTGCTTCTTCTAAACCTGGATGTGCAGCATTAAATTCTGCAATTCCCATCTCATCCACATCAAATCTACTGCGGCGCGTACCAAAAGCATACCAACCAAGTTCAACTTCCCAAACCCAATGCAAATTAGTGCCATCGTACTTCTCAAAAGCTACACATTGTTCGTTAGGGCAATTTTTACTATCTGGAATTTTGGGATAGGCAAGTAGCATAAGTCGTGCGTTAGTGAAGCCCTCGAAGACGATCGCTCCGCAACAAAAGAGACTATTCTCAGTTTACGCCATAACCGACGAAAGCGTTTGCCATAAAACGATCGCGGTTTTTCCCGTAGCGAAATCCAGGAGGATTGCTATATATATCAAGGCGTAAAAAGTTAAGTTTAAAAGCTTAACTTTTTACTTACTGATATTCAACAACTAGCCTCGACGAACACACCGCTGCGAGCAAACTCCTCTTCTTCAGGAGTGAATACAGGAGGTTCATCCACAAGGTCAGGGTCAAAGTAGTATGTCTCTTGTAGGAATTGTCCGGTGACGATCGCCTCGTCCAACTCCTGGATGTAATCTTGGGCAACTAAGCATACCTCCTTGATGCCTTCCTCATCCCTCTTATCCAACAGCTTATGCAATATTGCTCTCACCCCTGTCAGTCGTGCTGCGGGCTTCAGGATACCGTAGAGGCGGTACATCCGATCGGTGGCAATGCTGATTTGTTTGAGGGCTTTGGCTTGTGCTAGCTCAGACTCAATGCTGGGCCAATAACGGGTTGTGTACAATGCTTCCTCATCCTTTTGATACCACTCCTCCGATCGCGCAATTGATGAGGAGACAGTGTTGTGCAACTTCCAGAAGAATAAGCGCAGAGAAGGGCCATCTACTACGGTGGACAGCTTTGCCTCCATTGATACCTCAAAGCTATTCAGACGCGGGTCGCGCCCCAGCACGAGGTACTCCACAGGGTAAATTTCCACCTCTTTATTCTGCACGACGTAGGCGTTGAGGTGGTGGCGGCAGTAGGGGCAGGGATACATACTCGCAAACAGGTTGAAGAAGTGCTTGAAGATGGCCACCAGAGTTTTTTGCTGTTCTGGGGTCTTGGTAGAGACTATCTCAGCCGTAGTGTGCAAGAAACGCCACACCGCAGGGCCAATATAGTAAGGGAAGCTGACCCGCATTTGTGAATTCTTTACTTCAGTGCGATCGATATACACATCGATGAACGCCACATATTGCGAGAGTTCCCCAGACTCGCGCCCAGACTCTAAGCGTTCGCGCCGTTTCTGTATGCCATTGAGGTAGTGGTGCGTCAAGCGCCATGCCTGTTGAAGCATCAGCTTCTGTTGAGGAGCGCATTTGGGAAAGTTTTCTGCAACATCCGCCCCATAGCGCCCAAATTCCCCTGACGTTTTAGTCGCTTCGTACCACTGGTTTAAAGCTGCTTCATCAGGCACCGTGTTGAAGGGAATGTCTGCTTCGGTAATGACGCTGAAGGCAGCCAGCAACTTCGGCATAAAGTCTTCATACCAATATGCTAGTGGCATCATCGCACCATCTATTTCCTCTGATGCCTCCGACAGGATGACGCGGTTCCACTTCTTCAGGTACTCCTTGGGATCTCCCTCGGATTTGGCTGGTGGCGCTGCCATGTTCTCACTCAGCTCCAGGTTTCGCAGTCGGTTGAGTTCGTTGATCGCAAGCACACCCTCGGCAATGTCACGCAAGTTGACACTATCCTTTTTGATGGTCATTGCCAACTCGACTGCCGCCCCAAACTTCTCCTTGGCGGTGGCAGACTTATCCCGCGCCTGCAACATGGCTTGTTCTTGGGCCAACATTTCAGGAGTTTTTTCTATCGTTTTCCAGTTCTTGATGCGATGCTCTAGTCGGGCATATTCATCTTCGACCGATTTAACTACAGCATCCAGTAGAGGGTTGCACGCCGGCTCTACTACACCCAATCCTTTATAAAGCGCGATCGTACTCCTGACAAATCGCACAAAATCAGCAATTTTGTATGGCAAGTCTCTCACGCACAGGTGAGTCTCGTGGTTGGCGCAGAAACTCTCGCGGAAGCTGCGGTAGGCTGCTCCCTGGATCAGACGAAACAAACCAATCTGCATCTCCAAGCGGGACGTACCGCGCTTCTTCTGGGCTTGTGGGTGTTGGGCGAGTAGTTCTTTTAGCCGCGCTATTTCTCGATTGCACTCGGTGGGTGGTTCTTGTAGATCTTCTAGATTAGGTTCAATAGTGGCAGAAGCTGTCTCGTTGACAGCAGTGGCTATACTTTCGAGCGCAGCGGCTGTACTATCTGAAATCTCGGTTGTTTGTGTACTGACAACCGGAATCGGCGAGTCTCGATCTGCTGTTGCGATCTCTGGCTCATCGGGTATTAGTGTGCAGAATTCCTCAAAGTCAATTAAGGCATTGCCGTCATGGTCTGCCTCTTCGATGATCTCATCGAGCTCTGGCTCTGTCAGCCCAAACGGGCTCATCACATCCTGCATCTCGTTTTTAGTGATTTGACCGCTACCGTTTTCATCAAATACACTAAATGACATTTTGAGACGACTCTGGCGATCGCCTTGCTGGGACACCATTAGCATTTTGAATTCCTCAAAATCGATACTGCCCGACAAGTCTACGTCCACTTCTTCGATCATGTCGCGCAGCTCGGTTTCATTAGGACTCTGGCCTAGCGATCGCATCACTTGACCGAGTTCTTCTGATGAAATAGCACCGCTCCCGTCCGCGTCCAATACTTTGAACACTTCCCATAACTTTGCCACCTCTTCTTCAGTCATGGTTTTTTTTTCAAACTCCACAGAGGTCATACTAAATTCTCCCAGATATTTTTATTTTATATCTATTAATTATGGCCAATATAAGTAGGTAATCACAAAAAAACAATAATATTTTGTAAGCTTTTGTAGGGGTTGGTTTAGCCTAGAATATATACTAAGAGAGATGTGATGAGTGCAAAAACCGCGCTACCCTGTAATGTTTATTTGAACCCACTTACTTTAATGCCTGATGAATTACGCAACTGTTACCAATGATACTATAACGCTGCATAGTTGCCAGGGTTATCGCAATGACTGGGCCTTTTAGTGGGTAAATTAAATAGTTAGAAATCCATCCGTATTTAAGTCAATCAAGAGTTTTTATTGTTGACAGTGGAAAGTTGACTGTGAGTCGATAAACTCAAAATTGCGCTGATATATCGAAGATACATATGATTGCGACTTGACTCAACTTTGTAATTCCGATGAAGCGCGAATTTGAGCTGAAGCGGTTAGAGTGCGATCTAGACTGAAGGGCGAGATCCTTTTGCATCAGGATTTGAGTTAAAAGTAGACGCAATATTCGGTCATAGTTGCGTTAAGTTAAATCATCTATGATAGCAATCCTAATTCATTTGTGAACAATTTGTATGCCCAGCACGCGATCGAGCCGAGGAGGGGGCTTTAACGATTTCCCCCCTTCCCCTTCTAGTTAAAAATCCCTCAGTTGAGCAGTTTGAACCGGAACTTCTTTAATCTGGGCACCGCGGCGCACCTTCAGTTGCAGAATTTGACCGATTTTGCTGTTTTCCACCAAATTTTGCAACTGTTCGGGTTCAGTCACTGCCTCGCCGTCAATTTGAACGATGACATCCCCCTTGCGAACCCCTGCTTCCTCAGCAGGCGTATTTGGCACAACTCGCATCACTAACACCCCTTGGACTTCCGGCACAATCAAAGGAGCATTGGGGTCAGAATTATTCTCTCTGGCCATTTCAGGAGTCAAAGCAATCATCTGAATCCCCAAAAACGGATGGCTGACTTGTTCTCCCTTGGCTAACTGCGCGTAGATAGCCTTAGCTTTGTCGATCGGAATCGCAAACCCAATACCCATTGCGTCGGCTCGAATCGCCGTGTTGATGCCAATCACTTCTCCTCTGCTGTTTAACAGCGGGCCGCCGGAATTGCCGGGATTGATGGCGGCGTCGGTTTGAATGAAATCGAGCCGCTTGTCGGGAATGCCGACGGCTGCACTGGAGCGTTTGAGGGTGCTGATAATGCCCAAGGTGACGGTGTTGTCAAATCCCAGGGGGTTGCCCACAGCGATCGCCCAATCTCCCACTTTCACCGCGTCGGAATCTCCCAAGGTGGCCGTCGGCAGGTTTAATTGCTTGGTATTAATTTTGACAACAGCCAAATCTGTTACTTCGTCAGTACCTTGGACTTCTCCTGGAAATGTCCTGCCGTCGTTTAAGGTGACAGTCACTCGATCGGCTTTGTCAACTACGTGAGCGTTGGTTAAAACAATCCCGCTTTTGTCAATGATGAAGCCGGAACCTTGACCCCGCAACCGTTCTTGTCTGGGGGTCAGGCTCCGCAAATCTTCTCCCAAAAATCTGCGGAAGAAGGGGTCTTCCATTAAGGGGTCGATGTTGCGACTGACAGTGCGCTCGGTATCAATGCGGACAACTGCCGGCCCGACTCGATCGACAGCCGCCGTCACAAAACTGGCCGTATCCGCCGGGAGTTCCCCGCCCCGCAGCGCTAACTGTTGCGGATTCGGGGGGGTGGCGGGGGAACTCTGGAACTGTAAGTTGGGCGGATTTGTGCCATCAGCGGCGGCAGCGGGTGCAGCATTGATACCCAGGGCACTCAGGGCGATCGTCATTGCTAAAATTAGGGCGAACCAACGAGCACCGATTCGAGGTGTGGGGCGAAAAAACTTAAATAGTCGCATAGCGTCAATCTTTGTTAGTCTGGGTTAGTCTGGTAAACGTGTGCGATCGTGCGGACTCAATAATCTGCCGCTATGAAGATCCTAAATATATTTTGACAGTTACAATACATGAGTCAGGAGCCCGCACCAACTCAACATATTCAGAATTCTAACTTTTAAAAATTCCCTCGTAACCCCAATGATTCTATCTGATACTTCTACTGACAAATCCTTGCCCTCAAATTCCCACCACCATCACGACGATAAATCAGTCCACCCTCACCATCACGATGAAGAATCGATGCGGCGGCTGGTAAATCGCTTGTCTCGGATTGAAGGGCACGTCCGCGGCATTAAAACAATGGTCCAAGAAAACCGTCCCTGTCCCGAAGTTCTCGTGCAAGTTGCTGCGGTTCGAGGCGCGCTCGATCGCGTAGCGAGAATCATTCTTGATGAACATTTAACTGAGTGTATTGGCAGAGCCGCTAAAGAAGGCAATATCGATACGGAAATCGAAGAGTTGAAAGCGGCTTTGGATCGGTTTTTGCCTTAGCCGCTGCCAATTTTTACCGAAAATTTGGGTTGAAGGCCCCGCACTAAAAACGAGAAATATGCCAAGGTGGCCCGAAGCGTGCAGGTAACACCCAAAAAAAAGGGAGGCGTGAGCGTTTCAATGCGATGAGTTATGGTCATTGGTAGAAAACAAAGACAACAAGCAGTGGGTTCCGTTGGCGCTTGATGCAGACAAAGAGTGAGACTGTTGGCGTTTACATTGGCGCACGGGATGAAGCAGCAGCCCGCAAATTGTGGGAATCGTTGCCTCCGGTCTATCGCCAATTTCTAGGCAGCGTATGGAGCCGTTCTACGCCCGCTGTCCGACAGCAAAACCAGCTACCGAAGAGCGATTCAACAATACATTGAGGCAACGGGTGTCTCGGCTAGTCCGAAAAACCTTGTCCTTTTTAAAATCGTTGGAGAATCACTTTGGTGCCATCTGGTATTTCATTCATCACTACAATCTATCATTACTTGTGTAGCACTACCAATACTTTGTGGAGGGTTTTAAGTGTTTAGAAAGCTACGAGTTATAATTGGCATAACGAGCTGTTCCTTTTCCAAAGGACATTAAGTTTTAAGCCTAATGTTGTTGGGAATATTTTATCGACTATAGCCATCCTAAATCATTTGTGAATTTCTTACTCCCTCCCCTTGATAAGGGGAGGGTTGGGGTGGGGTCAAAAATTTACGACTCATTTAAGATGGCTATATCTTCTATCAAAGTGTAACCTGTGCTCAACTTACTTCTTCAAGTATGGGGAGGATTATTTTATCTTCTCAACAAAGTTTTTTTCTCAAGGGCGGAACGCAGTAAAAACAGTCAAGGCAAGCAAAAATCGCGTTTTTGGGCCTGGGCATTCTATCTCATTGGTGTACCAGCATGGGTCATAGTCCTGGTATCGGGACGCAACTGGATAGCCGCAGCTATCGAAACTGGGGGCGCTCCAGCTATGCTGGTTGGGCTGATTAACGCGCGGAGGGGTCAAGGGCACGCACCCCTATGGCTTGACCATTTTGCAAAACTAGCCTTAGCAATCGGTCTGGGATTGAGCTTGTATGACTTCGGAGGCCTCACAAGTCTCAGTCAGGTGCTGGAACTAGGAATGGCTTCTGGATTCCTAATGGGAACTTATCTGCTTTCCAAAGACAAGCCTCATGGATATTTCTGGCTGATGCTAGGGAATATTACTTGCGCCGGTCTTATGGGTATTCAGGGTCATTGGCTGCTTCTAGCCGAACAAACAATCTCCCTTGGATTCGTGTTTGACGCTTATTGGGTACAGCGGAGAAGACTTAAAATCAGGTCTAATAATTGACCTACCTTTGAGCGCTTTTAATAACAGTAAGATTTGCCTCTGCTTGAGTTTCTATATCTCCCACAAAAAGTTTGCTAAAAAATGATGCAATAGTTGTGCATTTTTTTACCCAACAGATGAGAGCGATCGCAAACAACGATTTGTGCTTGATGTCTAACATCATTTCCAAATATTTTTTTAACGAAGAAACTGCTGAACCGATTGGAGCAGCAAAACAGTACCTCTGGACAAGAGGAATCCGCCTCGAAACAGGGAAAGCATGGGGAGAAGACCATCTCTACTCGTGACGATGCACCCTGAGATAGCAAGTGGACTTCGATGAAGCATGAATTAGAATCTCCACGCATTGACGGCTCCAGAGTATTTCAAATCCATATAACAAAACCTGCAAATTAGAGAAAACTTGCAAGTTATGATTTCTGGCTCCTTTTTTAAGCATCTTTCACAAACAGGAGAAAAGCGTCCAATCTTCTCGCCCTCACCCCAATCGCCGCAACATCTAATTTACAGCAGAGTGCAGGTTTATGAAGTAGACCCGCCTATCAATTAATCCCTGTAGAGACACGGCAGTGCCCCGTGTCTAAAGCTGCTTCATAAACCAGGGATACGCTGTATAGCAATCCTTGCAGGAGTCGTAAATTTTTGACCCCACCCCAACCCTCCCCTTATCAAGGGGAGGGAGTAAGAAATTCACAAATGATTTAGGCTGGCTATATAGCAATCCTAAATGATTTGTGTAATTCTTGTAGGGGCCAACCCCCCGTGGTTGCCCCGATGCAGGCTGGGGTAGGCACTCTTAGCACTACCCCTACATATTTTTACAACTGATTTAGGATTGCTATATATGCTTCGCAATTTATGAGAGCGAGTTTTGTTAAAAAAGAATTAATCAGGTTTTTCGTGACGAAGGAACTCCTCAAAAGCTTCAAAAGCTGACTGCAAACCATTAGATGACCAGTGATTAATCCCACATGGTATGAAATGTCTAGACTTTCGTCAGCTTGGCTTTTAGGTGGTATCTGACTGTTGCGTAAACCGCTTTATAGGAAGCTTCAATGCTGTATTCCTGCTGCAACCACTCTTGAATCTCTCCATAGCTTTTAAAGCCTTCCTGGGGGTTGCTGAGGCGCATTGCCAAACTAGCGCGGGCCAGAGGAGGAATGGCGGGCTTGCGGCCGCCGCTGTGCTTTGTTTCGAGGAGTCCTTCGAGTCCGTCAGAGCGGTACTTTCTCAGCCACCGCTGCACTGTAATTCGGTTAACCCCGATCGTCATTGCCAATTCTTTAACTGTCTTAACGTGACAAATTTTGAACAGGTAAAGTGCTTGAATTTTTTGAAAGCCGCTTGCTGTTTTTTGTTCCGTTAACAGGTTTTTTAGTTCTTCAGTTGTCTCTGTGATGCTAAGTTTACATACTCCAGCCATATCAATTACCTCACAATTCGCGTTCTACAGTACCTTTGTTTGACAATGGAGCAAAAGCTGCTCCTATCCTAAATGCTGACCTTTTGTTTGCCCTGAAGCAATACAAAAGCGTTCGTTCTCATTAAACTTTTTCCTTCCGGGAGGCACTCAGACGCTCAGAAACCGGATTATTTTAACCTGGAGCAAGGTTGCAACGATTTTTTTTAGTAAAAACCCGGTTTCTGGGTCAGTTTTGTATTTGATGGACAAGCGTCATTGCTAATACTGATAGCCGTTAACCGCTCGACTGTAACATGAGCGGCAATAGGTGACCCTTAAGGAATACCATTTATTCTCTTATTGTTAAACATCTATCATGGTTTTCCTGGTATTTAGTGGTATTTTTTGCGAACGTACGGGCGATTTTTAGTCATTAGGTGCTAGCAAACAGGCGAATGTACACCAGCGATCGCATTTTTATACAGACATTCCCCTAGTCCCCGAAGTGCATTTTTGGCTTTCGCTGTGCGAAAAATCCTTAGATATCAGCACTCTCATCGGTCAGAGCGGGTAGCGCCGAGTGACGTTGCCACCGACTTTCTTGCCGCGGGCAAGTATCTGTGAAACTACTGACTTTATTGCCAATTGAGTAAAACACGGCGAGGGTGGCATTGTCAATTTTCCAGCATTACAGTATAAGTATCGGCTATTTTTGCCCGCCTGCTGTGATCGAAAGGGGGGTTTCTATGTGATACTACTAACCTCGCTTTGTGATCTTGGTCACAGGCTTACTCAGTAAGCTCAACTAGCCACAAAAAGTTATGGGTTCGATCAGAGTTTCCACGTAGAATCTTGGGGATTTAGTTACGAAGTGCGAGCAAACTTGTTGTTAAAATTTTTAAATATTAATTTTTAACCAAAGGGAAAATAGAATGCAGCTTTGTCCTTCACCCTCACCAAACCCTCTAATTTATACTCAAACCTTGCAGATTGAGGGAAGTTTCAGGCTGGGTGTGAATATTTCAGAATCTAAAATAGCAGAACATCCGGTGCAACCAGCTTGCTGACAGTATTCTTCATTTAAAAGGTGTAGAGAAGCCACAATGAACGTTGACGAACTGCTCAAGCTATACGCAATAGGAGAAAGAAATTTTAGCGGGGTCTACCTGCACGAGGTCTACCTCTACGAAGCAGAATTGATTGGAGCCAATCTGTATGAAGCCGACCTGATTGGGGCCAATCTCAGCAAAGCCAAACTCAACAGAGTCAACTTTGGCAAAGCCAATTTGTGCAAAATTAATTTGAGGAGAGCAGACTTAGGTGGAGCCGACCTCACAGAAGCACTTTTAGTTGAAGCTAACCTGAATCGAGCTGAGTTGATGGGAGCGAACCTCAGCAAAGCAGACTTGAGCGGAGCGAACCTCATCCAAGCAACTTTAATTGGAGCCAACATATCTCGGGCCACACTCAGCCGTGCAGACTTGCACGGAGTAAATCTTTACGGGGTAAACTTGCGTAGGGCGGTGCTCACAGAATGCGATTTAATTGGCGCAAACTTGAGCAAAGTAGACCTTAGCGGAGCCGACTTAATGGGGGCGAGTCTAATTAGGGCAGACTTGACTGAAGCGATTTTAAGTGCGTCAGACTTAAGCGGAGCAAACCTGTTGGGAGCAAACCTTACAAAAGTTAACCTGAGCGGAGTATATCTTAAGGGTACAACGATGCCCGACGGCACGATTCACGACTAATTTATTTGTTAATTTTTATGGTTGCCGAGAACAGCGGCTAAAGGGTAATGAGTAATTCATTACCCTAATTTATTGGCAGCGAAATCTTTATTTGACACTAAGGTAAGGCGGATAACTTCAATTTAGGGTGCTGATGGCGCCCAGAACTCCTACATACGGCAAGTCAAAAAGATTTGTTGGGTGAACTTGTGTTATGGTGATTTTCAATTGCTTCGATAAAAGCTATTTTAGATTTAATATTTTGGATTTTGGACGGTTAAAATGAAACTCAGAATCCTCGCTGCGGCAACGCTGCTGAGCGCGATCGCCCCGATCGCTCCTGCACCCGCCGAGAACATCCAACACACGCAACAATTACTAGCCACCCGACAGTGCCCCAACTGCGACCTCAGCAGTGCGGGCTTGGTTTTAGCCAATTTAACAGGAGCCAATCTCAAAGGTGCTGACTTGAGGTTGGCTAACCTCAGTCGAGCCAACCTCACCGGGGCTGACCTCAGCGGTGCCAACCTCAGCGGCACCAGCCTGTTTGGCGTCAACCTGACAGGGGCGAACCTCACCGGTGCCAACCTCAGCGGTGCTGACTTGAGAAGTGCCTATCTCACGGACGCCAATTTGCTCAACGCCAATTTAACTAACGCGCAACTGCTCGGAGTTAGAGGAATGCCAACCAATATCGGCACCGCTGAAGACTTCTACCGGTTGGGAGTGCTGGAAGCTCAAGCAGGAAACTACAGAAACGCCATTGATTATTACAATCAAGCGCTGAATCTGAAATCGGATTTAGCAGCCGTTTATTTTGCGCGCAGTATGTCTCGCGCTGACTTGGGAGACTTCGCCGGCGCGACTCAAGACGCCGATCAAGCAAACAAACTCTTTGCAGCTCAAGGAAATCCCCAAGGTCAGGATTTGTCAAAGCAGTTAGCCGAAGCCATTGTTGCACGTCAAAAGCCTACGGAACCCCGCACGGGCGGCGGTGGCAACTTTATGAGTCTTCTGGGCTCGATCGGTTCTGTGCTGGTGAAGCTAATCTTGCCTTGACGGTTACCTAATTCAGGGGAATCTCGATCCAGAACTCTGTACCATGACCGGGTACAGAAACACACTTAAGTACGCCTTGGTGTTTCTCAACTACAATTTGGTAACTGATAGACAGTCCTAAACCCGTGCCCCGACCTACGGGTTTAGTAGTAAAAAACGGATTAAATATGTGAGAGATTAACTCTTGGGGGATGCCGTGACCATTGTCGGCAATGCAAATTCCTACCGTTTTTTCATCGATTAATTCAGTGCGAATCCGAATGCAAGGAGATGGGAAATCAGGAATCAAACACTCGGTGGTGGCATTTATATCTCCTGACTCGATAGGCAGTATTTGGGAGCTTAAATGTGTCGCCCCTGCACTTGCAGCTTTAAAGGGAAGATTCATAACTCGCTCTTTTTTTCCCATTTCTAGGGCGTCAAGGGCATTACCGATCAGATTCATAAATACCTGATTGAGCGAGCTGGCATAGCATTCTACTAAGGGCAAATTGCCGTATTCTTTAATGATTTCTACGGTGTTGCGATCGGAATTGGCTTTGATCCGGTGCTGCAAAATCAACAGGGTACTGTCGATGCCTTCGTGAATGTCAACGGCTTTTTTCTCGGCTTGATCGCTCCTGGAAAAATTACGCAAAGATACAACTAACTGGCGGATGCGCTCAACTCCGACTGTCATGGAACCCAAAATTTTTGGCAAATCTTCGGCAAGAAATTCGATGTCGATTGCTTCGGAGCACTCGCTAATTTCTGGGTTGGGATTGGGGTAGTGCTGGCGGTAGAGTTCCACCAAGCAGAGCAAATCTTTGGTGTATTCGCTCGCGTGGGACAGATTGCCGTAGATAAAGTTAACGGGGTTATTGATTTCGTGGGCGACTCCGGCCAGGAGTTGTCCGAGACTGGACATTTTTTCGGTTTGAATCAGTTGGGCTTGGGTATTGTGCAGTTCTGTGACTGTTTTAGCTAGCTGTTCGGCTTTTAATCGCTCGGCAGTTGCTGCATTGAGACTTTCTTGATAAAGTTCTGCTTGGTGAATGGCGATCGCAGCTTGAGCCGCTAAATGTTGCACCAATTCCTGTTCTGCTGTTTGCCACACTCTCGGCCCCGAACACTCATGGGCAATCAACAACCCCCACAATTGGGAATCTTTGCCTCTCATGGGTACAATTAAACTTCCTCTCACCTGCAACTCTTCCAAAAATTCGCGGTGACAGGGTGTTAAATCCTCAGTATAAATATCATTAATTACTCGCACCCCTCCGGCTCGATAAAAGCACTCTGAGCCTTCGGGAAAGCATCCTTGTGGAGATGTGATACCCAAAATTGACCGCCACTGGCCGCAAACAGCTTCGACAACTACCTCGCCCTGTTTGTCTGCTGCAAATTGGTAGATTACCGTGCGATCGGTATCCAACAAAACTCTGACTTCTCGCACAATAGTTTGCAGTATGATTTTTAAATCTAAGGTGCTGCGAATCTGGTCTCTAACTCGCGTCAATACTTTGGCAAAGTCCAAGGATTGTTGCAATTGGGCGGTGCGTTCTTGAACTTGGCGCTCCAAGTTGGCATTCAGGGTTTGCACTTCTTTATAAAGAACGTACTGCCCAATTGCCGAACAAAATTGGCTGCCTATAGCTAAAGCTTGCTCGATTTCCTCGTACTTCCACTCGGGCGACTGACCTTTTTTTATTTCTCGCCAGAGTTCAAAGGATTGTCTGGGAAGGGTTTGTGCAGCGTTGCTGTCAAAGCGCCCCGCCCACATTTTTTCGGTATCTATTGCATTGCGAAAAATGGTCAAACAGCCGACTACTTGTTGTTTGTAGTGGAGAGGAATTACCAGCAAACCCCGAATTTTAGTAGATTGGAAAGCGGGAGCTAAAACTCTAAATAGAGGTTCTTTGTATAAGTCGGTAATTATCAAAACTGGGAATTGAGAATTAGTAAAAGTTGAAAATTTGGGAATTTCTTCGGTATTTTTGAATCCTTTGGTTAGCCATTCCTGCCAGAGGGGATGAGCTTCGATAGCCTTAACTTTTTCCCAGTTGGGAAGTGTCGGTTGTTCTCCTGTGGTGAACAGTTCAAAGGTAGCATCGCGGTGGGCCGGGGCAATTGCCAATTCTCCTTCAATCTTGGGACTGGATAACTTTTCACCGTTGATTTTCGGCTGGTTGAGATAGAGTCTGCCACCGCTGCCGCCCAAAGCGGTGACGGTGGCTTCTAAACCCTGTTGCAGTTGAATGTTGACGTGACCGTACAACAGCGCTGCTATGCGGCTCACGGTAGCTTCGCGGGCGGCTTGAGAGCGGGTTTGCTGGAGGAGAAGCGCGTGGGCTATAGCGCTAGACAATTGATCTGATACGAGCTGAACTACTTCTAAATCTGCTGGGGAAATATTGAGGGGCGCAGAGTGGTGAGACACTAAAAGTCCCCACAGTTCGATGTGAATTTTTTGATTATTTCCTGGCTCGTATCGAGTCAGACACGTGGCCGCCTCGCAGATATCTGTTTTGCTGTTTGGCGACGCGATCCTGCGATGCAAAATCGGCACGACTAAGGAAAATTGCACTCCCATTGCCATCAGGTAAGCGGTGTGGCAAGGATCGAGCGCTCGGTAGTGCATCTCCTCCTTTACTAAAGGTTGACCGGTGTCTGCTGCATCGAGGGGACTTAGGACGATCGTCCCTGAGTTAACATCTATTATTGTCCGCTGGCGCAAAGCGACATACATCTCCCTGGCGCTCGCGGGAATGTCGTCTGCTGGGAAATGCAGTCCTTTCAAGGAAGGGAGACAGTTGTTATTAATTGACTCAGCAACAACTTCTCCACTTCCGTCGGCACTAAACCTGTAAATCATAATGCGATCTGTTTTCAAAAAAGACCGCACTTCTGCTACCGTACTGGTTAAAATATCTTCTAATTCTAGAGATTGGCGGATACGTTCAGTTATCCGCCGTATCAAAACTTCTCTGTCTAGTTTATAATGTAATTCTTCCGTATTTTCTGTGAGTTGCATAAATCTCCTTTTGTACTTATACAATAATAAGAAGTTTTGATGTGCTGTTGGAACATTCAAACTCAAATATATTACCCGGAATTTTTGAGTAAACCGATCTGTACAATTAATCGGTCGCGCACTTGTGAGAGACGACGGTGTATCGCCTAGGGTGAGCTGGGGTAAGTAAAATCTGAGATCGCGCCAGTTTAATCCTTGCCTTCAACAGGCAGAGCGACTTAAGGAAATAATTATTATTATTTTAATGCTCTTATAAATTTCTCGCAATCTTAAACTCTCACTATGAGAATTCTTCATTGTT
Organism: Microcoleus sp. B3-D2; assembly: GCF_036705345.1. NCBI lineage: Bacteria > Bacillati > Cyanobacteriota > Cyanophyceae > Oscillatoriales > Microcoleaceae > Microcoleus > Microcoleus sp. B3-D2. Next base: position 699 of record NZ_JAUBUG010000015.1, on the reverse strand, counting down.
AGGATAACTTGACATTTGTTGTATAACTTCATATAATGATAATTAACGAAAGAATTTGAGTTTCGATCAGCCCGCAAGGCGCTGACTAATTTCTTGGCGCACGCTCATCAGAATTTTACCCAAATGATTTTGACCGGTTCGGTCGCAGCCACAGCCCCAGTAATAATCCGTTGGCGAATCCTCGACAATCACTCGATCCCCTGTGGCGAGTAGAATCGCTTGAATGTCTGTATGAGCGAGAAACTTAGTTAAAACTGCTTCGCGCATAATAGGAATTTTCACGGCTTCCCAATCAGCGCGAATCCGGTGGTTGGGATCGCGACCTAATTTAGCGGCTTCTTGAGGAGTTGCTACGGCTTGAATCGCCGCCACTAATCTTTTATCAGTGCTGACAAATTTTTGGGCTTGATAGTAATGTTCCACAGTCAACCAATATTGACCGTGCATACAAATGTCGTGTGGTGAAAAATTAGAAAAGCAGCCGTAAGGCTCCTCTACTTTATAAAAATAAATTATCATTAGATTTGAAATTATATATTTTACAGGATTTAGGTAGAATTTGACATCCACCCCGGCGTGAACGCACGGGGATTCCATCTATTCAAGCAAATCAAAAATTGATAATTGCTTAAATTCTGGTGGGTTAGCGCTTCTTTGGGTGCTGCTATCCTGGGATAGTCTTATGCTTCCTCCACGCCC